>JBCCUP010000074.1 GCA_039196715.1 Pseudomonadota bacterium | reverse complement strand
GGAGTGAGGTGCCACCGGCCCCGTGGGAGCGTCATCCTTGGCAAAGCCAAGATGGCGCGAAGGCGATGTGGTGAGGCTCGGCATCGCTTCGCCCGGGTCCGCTTCGCGGAGCCCGCGCTCCCACACGGGACAGAGGTGCCACTGGCCCCGTGGGAGCGTCATCCTTGGCAAAGCCAAGATGGCGCGAAAGCCATGTGGCCCGATTCGGCATCGCTTCGCCCGGGTCCGCTCCGCGGAGCCCGCGCTCCCACAGGGGAGTGAGGTGCCACCGGCCCCGTGGGAGCGTCATCCTTGGCAAAGCCAAGATGGCGCGAAGGCGATGTGGTGAGGCTCGGCATCGCTTCGCCCGGGTCTGCTTCGCAGAGCCCGCGCTCCCACAGGGGGGTGAGGTTCCAACGGCCCCGTGGGAGCGTCATCCTTGGCAAAGCCAAGATGGCGCGAAGGCGGTGTGGCCAGTATCGGCACGGCTTCGCCCGGGTCCGCTTCGCAGCGCCCGCGCTCCCACGGGGTAGAGAGGTGCCACTGGCCCCGTGGGAGCGTCATCCTTGGCAAGGCCAAGATGGCGCGAAAGCCATGTGGCCCGATTCGGCATCGCTTCGCCCGGGTCCGCTCCGCGGAGCCCGCGTCCCCCGGGGTAGAGAGGTTCCACTGGCCCCGTGGGAGCGTCATCCTCGCCGTAGCCAAGATGGCGCGAAAGCGGTGTTGACCTCATCACAGGACACAAAAAAGCCCGCGGGAGTCGCGGGCTTTTCCGGGGTTGCGCTGGCCTCAGGCGGCCATCGCCTTGCGCATTTTCAGCATCGCGTTCTTCTCGATCTGGCGAATGCGCTCCGCCGACACGCCGTACTCGCTGGCGAGGTCCTGCAGCGTCGACTTGTCCTCGGCCAGCCAGCGGCGTGTGACGATGTCACGGCTGCGGTCGTCGAGGTCGGCCATCGCATCGCCCAGGCGCGCGTGCTGGTCGCTCTCGCTGTCCTCGGCTTCGATCAGTGCCGCCGGGTCGGCGTTCTCCTGGCGCAGGTACTGTGCAGGCGCCGGTGTCATGGTGTCCTCGTCGTCGGAGTGACCGTCGAAGGCCGCGTCGTGGCTCGCCAGACGGCGTTCCATCTCCAGCACCTGTGCCGGCGTCACGCCGAGGTCGTTCGCGACCGCGTCGACTTCGGCGTTGTTGAACCAGCCGAGGCGCTTCTTGCTGCTGCGCAGCCGGAAGAACAGTTTGCGCTGCGCCTTGGTGGTCGCGATCTTGACGATGCGCCAGTTGCGGATCACGTACTCGTGAATCTCGGCCTTGATCCAGTGCACGGCGAAGGAGATCAGGCGCACGCCGACGCTCGGGTCGAAGCGCTTGACCGCTTTCATCAGACCGATGTTGCCTTCCTGCACCAGGTCGGCCAGCGGCAGACCGTAGCCGTTGTAGCCGCGGGCGATGTGCACCACGAAACGCAGCTGCGACAGGATCAGCTGGCGCGCTGCCTCGAGGTCGTTGTCGGTGTGGAGCCGCTCTGCCAACGCCCGCTCTTCCTCTGCGCTGAGCACAGGGATATCGGCGATGCGTGAAAAGTAGCCGCCAAGGTCGGTGCCGACAGCCGGGAGGCCGCCGGGGGATTGGGTCATCAAGGCAGTTGTCATGGCCAACTCCTGAGCAAGTGTCGGGTTGATTTTAGCACTCTCCGATTATGAGTGCTAATAACGACAGAAGTTCCCCCTTTTGGAGGCAAGATCGTCTCCAGTTGGCCTATACCGGGCTCTATATCATTGATTTATAGTGGTTTCGAGGTGCCCGCTAGTCAGGCTGGATCTGGCGCAGGCGCAGCTCGATCGCGACCGCGGCACCCAGCGCACCGATTACGGCGGCACCGGTGGCCAACGCGAGGCCGAGGCCTGCGCCAATCGGCTGGAGCTGGAAACGGCTCTGGTAGGTCGCGGCGAGCGCCCCGATCGGTTCGGCCAGCACCGCCTGCACGCCCGCCGTGACGGCGAGTGCCAGGAGGCCCGCGAGCAGCCCCATGATCGCGCCCGAGAGCAGAAACGGGGTGCGCAGAGCGCTGTCGGTTGCGCCGAGCAGCTTGCTCAGCGCGATTTCCTCGGCGTGTGCGCTGACCTGCTGGCGCACGCTGCTGCCGATCAGCGCCACGGCGATCAGCGCGAGCAGGGTGCTGATCACAGCCGCGCCGCGCGTCAGGGTGTTCAGCACCGCGTCCGCGCGCTCGAGCCAGGTGATGTCGAGATCGATGTCATCGACCCCGGGGGTGTGGGCGATGATGTCAGAGAGCGCCCGCACCGAGCCAGTGTCGGCAAAGCCCCGCGCTGGCCAGAGCTGCACCACCACCGGCAGCGGGTTCTCGCCGAGTGCGGTGATCAGGTCGCCGGCGCCGGTCGCCTCGCCGAACTCGCGTGCCGCCTGCGCACGGGTGATGACCCGCGCGTCCGCCACCGATTCGAGCACCTGCCACTGATCCGCCAACGCGTCGCCGTCGGCGTCCTCGAGGGCCGGGTCGAGGTAGACCGACAGGGTGTGGTTGTCCCGCCAATCGCGCACCAGCTCGCCGACGTTGCCGACCAGCAGCAACAGCACCGTCGGCAAGGCGAGCGCAAGCGCGGTGCAGGCGGTGGCACCGGCGACACTCGCGAGGCGGAGTTGCATGCGCTGCAGGGCCGTGCGCGTGTGGCGCAGCAGCGTGCGGCCGTGAACGGACACCCTGCTGTTCACGCGGCTTCGACCTCAAAGCCGTTGTGGGTGAGCGTGCCGGCCTCGAGTGTGATCACGGGCATCTCCATCTGCTCGACCATGTACTCGTCGTGGGTTGCCACCAGCACCGTCACGCCCACCTGGTTCAGCTCCCAGAACAGCCGCATGATCTCGCGCGAGAGTTCGCGGTCGAGGTTGCCTGTGGGTTCGTCGGCAATCAGCACGGCGGGCCGGCTGACCACCGCACGGGCAATTGCGACGCGTTGTTGCTCGCCGCCCGAGAGGTGGCTCGGTGCGCTGTGCGCGGCGTGCCCGAGGCCGACCTTCTCCAACGCCGCGCGCACGCGCGGGTCTGCGTCGGCGCGCGCCATGCCGACGAGGTCGAGCGGCAGCGCCACGTTGTCGTGGACGTTGCGGTCGTCCAGCAGCGTGTTGTTCTGGTAGACCGTGCCGATCTGGCGGCGAAAGCCGGGCAGGGTTTGACGGTCGAGGGCGGCGAGGTCCTGCTCGCCCACGGTCACCCGCCCGCCGGACGGCAGCACCACGGCGTTGCACAGTTTGATCAGCGTGCTCTTGCCGGCGCCCGACGGGCCGGTCAGAAAGCCCATGGCGCCGGCCGGCATCTCGAAGCTGACGTCGCTCAGCGCCGGGGCTGCGCTCGCGGCGTAGCGCACTGACACGTGCTCGAAGCGGATCACCCCGCGCTGTCCCCGAGCAGCGCGTCGACGAACTCGCGCGCCTGGAACGGCCGGAGATCGTCGATGCCCTCACCGACGCCGATGAAACGCACCGGCAGCTTGAGCTGATGGGCGAGTGCGAACACGATGCCGCCCTTGGCGGTCCCGTCGAGCTTGGTGACCACCACACCGCTGACGCCCGCAGCTGCGTGGAACTGGGTCGCCTGGCTCAGCGCGTTCTGGCCGGTGCTGCCGTCGAGCACCAGCAGCACCTCGTGCGGCGCGCTCTCGTCGAGTTTGCGGATCACCCGCAGCACCTTGCTGAGCTCGTCCATGAGATTGGACTGGGTCTGCAGTCGGCCGGCTGTGTCGGCGATCAACACGTCGACGTTGCGTGCACGCGCGGCACTCACCGCGTCGAAAATCACCGAGGCGGCGTCCGCGCCTGCGCCCTGGGCGATCACGGGCACCTGATTGCGCTCGCCCCAGGCTTGCAATTGCTCGACGGCTGCGGCGCGGAAAGTGTCGCCCGCGGCGAGCATCACCGAGAGCCCGCCGCGTTGCAGTTGCTGGGCGAGTTTGCCGATGGTGGTGGTCTTGCCCGAGCCGTTCACACCGACGACCAGGATCACGTAGGGGTTGGCCTGTTCGATTTCGAGCGGTTGCTCAACCGGGTCGAGCCGGGCCACGAGGCCGTCGGCAAGGTGGTCGCGCAGGCTCTTGTTTGCGTCGCCCTGCTTGGCGCGTTCGCGCAGGTCGGTCATCAGCGCGCCGGCGGTCTCGACGCCGACGTCGGCCATCAGCAGTTCGGTCTCGAGTTCCTCGATCAGGTCCTCGTCGAGCGCCGAGCGGCCAAGCAGGCGATCGAGCAGGCCGAGCCGCAAGCGGCTACCGGTTTTTTCGAGTTTCTTCTCAAGCGGGGCGCCGGTTTGTTCAGACGGTTCGGTGTCACGCTTGCGCGAACGCAGGAAACTGAACAGCTTCATCACGGGGTCCGAGTGGGGCAGGGGTGCGCCGTTGTGCGGGCACCGGGCGATACCGTATGTTAACGCGCATGTGCATGAATTACCCGGGTAGTTGCAGTGGCCGCTGAGCGCGCGCGAGGCACGGGGCGGGTCCGTGTGATCGGGGGCGCCTGGCGCGGTCGGCAGCTCGGCTTCGACGCGGTCGCCGGGTTGCGGCCCACCGCCGACCGGGTGCGAGAGCAACTGTTCAATTGGCTGCAGGGAGAGTTGCACGGTGCGCGGTGCCTCGACCTCTTCGCCGGTTCCGGCGCGCTCGGCATCGAGGCGGCGTCGCGCGGTGCGGCGCACGTGACGCTGGTCGACCGCCACCCGCGCGTCGCGCGGGCGCTCGGCGAGGCCACCGCGACGCTGGCGGGCGAGCAGGCTGCAGAGACGTTCCGTTGCCACTGTGTGGACGCCGAGGCCTTTCTCGCCGCGCACGATGGCCCCTGGCACCTCGTCTTCCTCGATCCGCCCTTCGACGATCCGGCGTCGGCCGAGCTGCTCGCGGCGGTCGACGCGCGCGTGGTGCCTGGCGGCTGGGTGTATCACGAACAGCGGACCGGCAGCGCGGCTGTGGCGCTTCCGCAACGCTGGCACCGGCACCGCAGCGGGCGCGCGGGAGACGCGTCCTATGCACTCTATTGCATGTCTGCGAGCGATCCTGCAGCACCCTGAACAAGTGGGTTTTCAGACGCCACGGCCTGCGGCATGATGTGCCGCTGCGACAGCGTTAGCGACTGCATACCATGAGCACACTGGCCGTCTACCCCGGCACATTCGACCCGATCACCCGAGGCCATGTCGACGTGGCGTCGCGGGCTGCGGCGATGTTCGACCACGTGATCCTCGCGGTGGCGGCGAGCGAGCGCAAGGATCCGGCGTTTTCGCTCGGCGAGCGCAAAGCGCTGGCCGAAGACGTGCTCGCGCCGATCGACAACGTTTCGGTGGTCGAGTTCTCGGGCCTGCTGGTCGACTTCGTGCGCTCGCAGAAGTCGCGCATCGTGATCCGCGGGCTGCGGGCGATCGGCGACTTCGAATACGAAGTGCAGCTCGCCCACCTGAACCGCCGCATGGCACCCGACATCGAAACCGTCTTCATCGCAGCGAGTCAGGAGTACGCCTTTCTGTCCTCGAGCATGGTGCGCGAGATCTCGCTGCACGGCGGCGACGTCAGCGACTTCGTCGACCCGCCGGTGGTCGAGGCGCTCGGCCTCGTGTACGGCCCGCGGCGGCGCTAGTGCCGCCATGGCGCTGTTCATCACCGACCACTGCATCAACTGCGACTTGTGCGAGCCGGAGTGCCCGAACGAGGCGATCAGCCTGGGTGAGGAGTACTACATGATCACGCCCTCGCTGTGTACCGAGTGCGTCGGCCACTTCGACAAACCGCAGTGCCAGACCGTCTGCCCGGTCGATTGCATCCCGGTGAACCCCGATGTGATCGAAACACCGGGGCAATTGCGCGAAAAGTTCGAAAAATTAACGTTTTCGAACTGACAGAATCCTGTCACTTCGCCCAGGAGCAACTACGCTTAGTGCAAGTGGCGGGACTGCGTCGTGCTGATCGGTCCCGTTCAAGGGTGCTAGCGCACCTCGACTGCCCCGTGACCGGCCGTCGGTTACGGGCTGAACGTGACACGGGTGAGCACTATGAAGCATTCAGCGTGGGCTGTGGTTCTTGGCACTGTCTGGGCGCCCCTGGCGATGGCCGGGTTGTTCGACGAGGTGAAACCGCACGCGGCTCGGTACGAGTATTTCCAGGCCGGCTACGTCGACCAGCCGGACGACTTCGCGGGCTTTGACCTCGACGGCTCGATGCCGATCGCGAGCAACGTCGCGGTCACCGGGCGGCTCACCTTGCCTTCGGCCGACGTCAACGGCGTCGACGTCGACTCACGCCGCATCGAGCTCGGCACGCGCTACTACTTCGAACTGCAGCAGATGACCGAGACCGACGCCGACTTCGGCCTCTCGCTGGCGAACGTCGACGTCAGTGGCGGCGGGGTCGACGACAGCGACACGGCGCTGCTGCTCTCGGGGCAGTTGCGCCGCAACCTCTACCAGCCGATCGGCAGCACACGCTACGCGGTCAACGAGGCCTACGGTGGCGCCCAGGTGGCGGTCGATGACATCGGCTCACCGGCGGTGCGGGCCGGGCTGCTGGTCGACCTCAACCCGAAGGTCAGCGCCAACGCCGAACTCATGATCGACGACGGCACGCACCTCCGGCTCGGCATCCGCATGGACCTCGCGAAGCCGAACGCGCCGCGCCGCGCCGCGCTGCTGCAGAAGAAGCCCGAGCCCTACACGCCGGCAACCGGCGCGCTGACGCGCGAGCCGGCGGAGAAGGAGAGCCGCGTCAAGGCCTTCTTCCGCAAGCTGTTCAACCCGGCCTCCGAGGCCGAAACGCTCGACACCGAGGTGCCGCCGGCAAGCACCGCTGCCGCCTCGGACAGCCTGATCACCTACGACGCGAGCGGCGCAGCCAAGATCACACCGTAGGGGTGTAACGCCGTCCGACCGCCGAAGCCCCGGACGGCCGCGTGTGCGTCAGGCCACGCGACCTAGCGCTGGCATTCGCGGCACCAAAAGGTCGAGCGCTGCCCGATCACCCGTGACGAGACCGTGCTGCCACAGCGGTGGCAGGGCTCGCCCGCGCGGCCGTACACGTTCAACGACTGCGCGAAATAGCCCGGTTCGCCGTCGCTGTTGAGAAAGTCGCGGAGCGTCGTGCCACCTTGCTGGATGGCCGCCTGCAACACCGTGACAATCGCCTCGTGCAGCGCTGCGTATTCGCGCCGGGTCACCCGGCCCGCCGCGCGCCCGGGCCGCACCCCCGCGCGGTACAGGGCCTCGCTCGCGTAGATGTTGCCCACGCCCACCACGGTTGCATTGTTCATGATGAAGGTCTTGACTGGCGCCTTGCTGCCACGCGAGCGTTCAAAGAGGCGTGTGGGTGAGAAGGCGGCCTCGAAGGGCTCGGGCCCGAGCGAGGCGAGGCGCGGGTGCAGCGGGGCGCCGGCCGCTTGCCACAGCCAACTGCCGAAGCGGCGCGGGTCGTGGAAACGGAGCCCGTGGCCGTTGTCGAGTTTGAGGTCGACGTGGTCGTGTTTGCGCAGCGCCTCGTCGCCGCGGTAGACCCGCAGGCTGCCCGACATGCCGAGGTGCACGATCGCGGTGCCGGGCAGTGTGTCGATCAGGAGGTACTTGGCGCGGCGGGTCACCGCCCGCACGCGCGCGCCGACGAGGGCGTCAAGCGCCTCGGGCACCGGCCAGCGCAACTGGCGTTGGTGAACCGCGAAGTCGGTCACGGCGGCACCGACCAGCCACGGCTCGATGCCACGTCGTGTGGTTTCGACTTCGGGCAGTTCGGGCACGGCGGGTCGCCTTATCAGGGTGCTGAAAAGCGTAGCGAGAAAACCAAGTGCGAGGCGCGAGCAGCCGGTCCGGCGCCCCGGCAGAGGCCGAGACATATCAATGGTCCGGCATACCGGCGGATAGGCGAGGTCCGAGCAGCCGGTGCGCCGGAGCGACAGCAACGAAGCAATTGGGTTTCGCAGTAGGTTTTCAGCATCCTGTTAGAGGGAAATCCCGAGTTTGGCGGCTTGGGTCTGACTGATCAAGTAGTGGATCTCGTCGCCGTCGCGGTAGAGTGCCACCAGCGCGTCGTCCTGCCAGGCTGACCAGGCTTGTGTTGTGCCTGCGGATTCGACTTCGATGTCGAGCGCGTCGGTCGGCACGGCGTCCTGGTGCGGGCGCACACCGAGCGCGGTCGCGTTCTCCCACGCCTCGGCGTCGCCGGCGCTGTCGGCAAGAGCGACGCGGTCGACCGTCGCGTCGATCAGTTTCGGGTCGGCGAAGGCGTTCAGCCCGCCCTCGATCAGTGGCACGTGCTGGTCTTCGAGCAGCACCACGCGGTCCTCGATCTGGATGTACCGCCGGCCGGAGAGCGGCTCGGTCGCGCCGAAAAACACCGCGAGGTCTTCGCCGAGGCGCATCCGCACGCGCGGTTGCGCGAGGCCGGTCGAGTCGAGGTTGACGTCCTGCACGGCATAGCCGTCGTCGGTGGGCGTGTCGATCAGGGCGACCAACGTGTCGACCCGCGAGGCGCGTGCAGCGGCTCGCACCGGTCGCACCAGACGCCACCCCGCGCTGTCACGTTCGAAGGCAAAGGTGCTGCCGTCCGCGCGCACGAGGTTCAGCGCTTGCACCGTGTGTTGCTGTGACGGTGCGCGGCGGTTTGGCAGCTCGCCGTTGATGTCGTACCAGGCAACGAGCGCCAGCGCGCCGAGGCCGACGAACATCACGACATTGGTTGCCGCGCGCTTGCGCGCGTGCGGGTGGCGTCGGTTCACACGAAACATCAGGCCACCTGCCGCCGCCAGACGACGAAGGCGACGGTCGAGAGCAGCAACGGCAGCGCACCGAACAGCACCCCGCCGAGCCAGAGGCCCTGGGCCCGGGTCACGTTGACCTGGCGGTCGCGTGCCGGGGGTGGGGGGACGGTGAGCGGTGTCTCGGTCGCCAGCGCGTCGAACAGGCGCTCGCCAAGGGCGAGGTTGACGCCGTTACCGAGCCAGCTGTTGGCGAGGAAGTCGCCGTCGCCGATCACGTTGAGGCTGCCACGGCCGGCGGTGTGCGTGAGCTGCCAGCCAAACGTCAGCGGGCCGGTCTCTTCACCCGGGTCGGTTGGGGCGATGCGCCCGGCGATCTCGCCGGTCTCGTTCCAGCTGCGCGCGGTGCTCTGCAACAGCGCGCGAGCCTGCCACGCAGGCTGCAGCGACGCGTCGCTGAAGGCGATCGCGCGCGGAAACAGGCTGATACCGTCCATGCCCGTGACATGCGGGTGTGCGCCGTACTCCGAGACCACAGCGAAGTCCGGCTGCGGCAAGCTGAGCGCCTCGCTCGCAGCGTCGACGATCACCCCGGGGAGTGGGGTCAATCCTGTGATGCGTGCCAGCGCCTCGCTGGCCGGCCCGTGCTCGTCGAGCAGCCAGAGCACGTCGCCCCCCTCGGCGAGGTAGGCCGCGATGCGGTCGGTTTCAACGGATTGCCAGGCGGTCTGTGCGCTTGCCACCACCAGCACGTCGCCCGGCTCGACGGCGAGTTCGCCAAGTTGCAGGTTGTGTGCGCTGATCTCGTAACCCCGCTCTTGCAGGCGTTTGCTGAATTCGCCGTAGTCGTGGTTTGCGATGCCGTCGGCCCGGCGTTCGCCGTGGCCGGTGACGAACACCGCACGTCGGTGCTCACCGAGCAACAGCGACTCCAGCGCGCCGGTCACCGCGGACTCGGTCAGTGCCTGCGTGCGCCGACGCCGCTCGCCCATCTTGACGACGATGTCGCCGTGCCCGCTGATCTCGAGTTCGCGCGCAATGTTCGGGTCGCGGTCGATGTCGATGTGCCTGAACTGCACGAGCGGGTTCGCACGCGCGTAGCGCGCGACGAGGTCCTCGGCCGCCTGCACAAGCAGGTTGCCGCGACCGGCATAGACCTCGATGGTCACCGGCTGGTCGATGCGCGCGACCACCGCGGCGCTCTGTGGGCCGAGCGAGTTGCGCCCGTCGTGGGTCATGTCGCGGGTGACCGCGTAGTGGCTGCCGAGCAGCGTGGCCGCGCACAGGCACGCCACCAGCAGCGCGTGGTACACCAGGTTGTCGAAGCGGCCAGCGAGGTTCATGCACGGTCTCCGAAGACGCGGTCGTTGTCGAGCGCGCGCGCGGTGACGGCGAGGCTGACGCCAACAATGGCCAAAAAGTAGACGATGTCGCCGGTGTGCAGCACACCGGCCATCGCGCGGGAGATGTGCTGGCCGAGCGAGAAGGCCGCAAACAGCGAGTCGCCGCCCTGGCTCAACAGCCAGAGCAACATCAGACTGGCGGCCGTGCAGAAGGCGGCAACCTGCGGCGAGCGGCACCAGGTGCTGCACACGAGGCCGATGCCGGTGCAGGCGAGCAGAAAGAGGTATTGGCAGGCGTGCGCATACACCAGCGCCTGGAGATCGAGTGGGGCGACGCTGAGTTGCACGGCGACGTTCAGCAGCGACAGCGTGGTCAGGCCGGCGAGCAGCACGGCGAGCGCCGCGAACTTGCCGGCCGCGATCGAGAAACCGTTGATCGGTGCTGCCAAGAGGCACGACAACGCACCGCTCTGACGGTCGCCCGCCACGCGTTGCATGGTGAGCACCGGCACCGCCAGCATCGCGGCGAAGGTCGCCGGCAGGCAGTAGCGTGCGAGCAGCCAGGTGCTGAGGCCCGGTGCGTTGCTTGCGGCGCTGAGCCGGGGCGCCAGTTCGATGTAGGACTCGAGCGCGTGCAGGCTGTACCAGGCGAACACGCACTGCAGCGCGGCAGCAATCACCCAGATACCGGGGGTTCGCAGCGCCCGCGCAAGTTCCAACTGCAGCACGCTGATCATGCGACCGCCTCCACTTCGCCTGCGGTGGTCGATGCGTCAGGTGCGCACGCGCTTGCCTGGGGTGGGGCGGACAACTGCAACAGGCCCCAGCCGCGGTCGACCAACAACGCGCTGAGCTCGCTGGCGTCGCCGCGCACGGAGACCAACCAACCCGCCTGGTGGGCGGCGACGTCGGAGATCACTGGCAGGCTCAAGAGCTCAGCCGCAGTGACAGGCTGCTGCAGGCGGATGTAGTGCGTCTCGGGTGTGTCGCCCCGGTCGCGCGTCGGCTGCGTCACCAGCGCGCCGTTGTCGAGCAGCGCCAGGCGGTTGCAGCAGGCGCGGATGTCGCTCATGTGGTGGCTGCTGAGGATGACGGCAGCGTCCTTGGCAAGTCGCTGCACGGTCTCGGCGAAGGCCGCTTGCTGGTCGAGGTCGAGGCCGTTGGTGGGCTCATCCAGCAGGACGAGTGCAGGCCGATGCACGATGGCCTGGGCGAGCCCAACGCGTTGGCGGTAGCCCTGCGAAAGCGCACCGATGCGCCGCGAGGCCACCGCGTCGAGGCCGACGCGTTCGAGCGCCTGCTCGACGGCGGCAGCCCGCTCGGCCCGTGCGATGCGCTGCAGCGCGGCGATTGCGAGCAGGTGGCGGCGCACGCTGAGTTCGTCGTGCAGCGCGGGCGGGTCGGGCAGGTAGCCGATATGATGCTTGGCGGTGGTCGGGTCGGCCAGGAGGTCGGCGCCTGCGACCGTGATCTCGCCAGACGCCGGCGCGATCAGGCCCGCGAGGCAGGCGAGGGTGGTGGATTTGCCGGCGCCGTTGCAGCCGATCAGCCCGAGTACGTCGCCGTGCTTGAGCCGCAGGCTGGCGGCCTCGACCACACGTGTGCGGCCGCGCTGGATCGTCACGTTTTTGACGATCAGTGGTACGGACTGTGTACGGGGATCTGCCATGGCCGTCCTTCCTCCGCAGGCCTTTCGCCCTACGTGGCAAAAAGTTGTCTCTGCCTTGCCGCAACTGCAAGGAATTGGCCACCCGGGCCCGCGTGCAAAAGCTGTGTAAGCATCCAAACTAAATTTGCGGCACCATGCGCGCTGCCGAACGCGTTGCGACGCGTTCTTCGCTGACACGGTCGACACGGCCCACAACGGAAAACAGAACACATGTGGCAAGGGGTACTCGAAGGCTCGCTCTGGCAACTGATCGGATTCACGGTGCTGGTGGCGCACCTGACTCTCATGTCGGTCACCATCTACCTGCACCGCGCCATGGCGCACCGGGCGATCGAGCTGCATCCCGCGCTCGCGCACGTCTTCCGCTTCATCCTCTGGGCGGCGACGGGCATGCGCACCGTCGAATGGGTGGCGGTACACAGAAAGCACCACGCGCACTGTGAAACCGAAGATGACCCCCACAGCCCGATGGTCTACGGGCTGCAGGAGGTGCTGTTGCGCGGCGCCGAACTCTATGCCCACGAGGCGGCCAAGCAGGAGACCATCGAGAAGTACGGTCGCGGCTGCCCGACCGACTGGATCGAGCGCAAACTCTACACCCCGCACCTGTGGCTCGGCATCGTGGTGATGTTGCTCGTGAACCTCGCGCTTTTCGGCCTGCTCGGGTTCAGCACCTGGGCGGTGCAGATGCTCTGCATCCCGGTGCTCGCCGCGGGCGTGATCAACGGCATTGGCCACCACTCGGGCTACCGCAACTACGAGTCCGAAGACGCTTCGACCAATGTCGTGCCCTGGGGTGTGGTGATCGTCGGTGAGGAATTGCACAACAACCACCACGCCTACCCGTCGTCGGCGAAGTTTTCCATCCGGCCGTGGGAGTTCGACCTCGGTTGGCTCTACATTCGGCTTTTCTGCTGGCTCGGCCTCGCCAAGGTGCGGCGCGTTGCGCCGACACCGGTCTACGACCAGAGCAAGACCGCGATCGACCTCGACACGTCAAGGCCATTGTTGCGAGCAAACTGCACGTGATGGAGCACTACGCCTCGCGCGTGATCAAGCCGGTGCACCGTGAGACCGTGGTGCAGGCCGGCAAACAGGCACGTGGCGAGCTGCGCCGGGCGCGCTCGGCGCTGATCGACGTCGACGCCTTCCTCGACGACGCCGCGCGCGCGCGACTGCAGAACGTACTGAGCGAGTTCGATGCCTTGCGCACTGTCTACGAAGCCCGAGAGCGCTTCGCCGAGATCTGGCAGATCGCAAGCGCGAGCAACGAGCGCCTGGTGCAGGCCCTTCAGGAGTGGTGCCGCGAAGCCGAGAACAGCGGCATCGAAGCGCTCGAAGAGTTTGCCGTGCGCCTGCGCGGTTACTCGCTGCAACCGGCGCGGGTCTGACGCCCGCGTTGCCGCGGCAGGGGCACTCCTCACCAATCCGGCCGGAGTTCCCGAGTTGCTGGCACACCGTGCATGACCTCGGGGTGCGTCAGTGCGGCGCGCAAGATGTCGCAGTTGTCATAGTTCGCTGGCACCTACACCCATTTGCCTGAAAGCCCGGTTTTCTGCGCGAAAAACCGAGGTTTCCTGCGTTCAAGGGGTAGAACGTCTCAGGTCGATATGACAAGCCCCATCCCAGCGCGCCCAACATGGACAACGCCTCATGGTTGGCACGCAGGGACACTCTCTAGGCTGGGGGCACGTAATCACGCGTGTTCACTGGAGAGAATGATGAACAAATACCTGGCAGAGTGCGTTGGCACCTTCTGGCTCGTGCTCGGCGGCTGTGGCAGTGCCGTGCTTGCAGCGGCGTTCCCTGATGTCGGCATCGGCCTGCTCGGCGTGTCGCTCGCCTTCGGCCTGACGGTCATGACGATGGCCTACGCCATTGGCCACGTGTCCGGTTGCCACCTGAACCCGGCGGTCTCGATCGGCCTGATAGTTGGCGGTCGTTTCCCGGCCAGCCAGCTGGCGCCCTACATCGGCGCGCAGGTCGTCGGCGGCGTGCTCGGCGCGTCGGTGCTCTACCTGATTGCCAGTGGCGCGTCGGGCTTCGACCTCGCCGGCGGCTTCGCCTCGAACGGCTACGGCGAACACTCGCCCGGCGGCTACGGCCTCATGGCGGCGCTGGTGTGTGAAGTGGTGATGACCGCGATGTTTCTCTTCATCATCATGGGCGCGACCGACGGACGGGCGCCGGCGGGCTTCGCGCCGATCGCGATCGGCCTCGGCCTGACGCTGATCCACCTGATCAGTATCCCGGTGACCAACACCTCGGTGAACCCGGCGCGCAGCACCGGTGTGGCGCTCTTTGCTGGCGACTGGGCGATCACGCAGCTCTGGCTGTTCTGGGTGGCGCCGATTGTTGGCGCGGCCATCGGTGCGTTCGTCTATCGCAGTGTGATGTCGGGTGAGGCCGAAGCCGCCTGAATCCGGCCACGGCACAAAAACCGGGCAGCCCTCGGGCTGCCCGTTTTCGTGTGTGCCGCGGAATCAGAGGTCGCTGACCAGGCTGATGCCGAGCACCGTGTCGGTCTTCTCGCCGAGCGAGCCAACGATGTCGCTGTTGTTGCGGATCAGGTAGCTCACCTTAAGCGCAGCACGCTCGGAGAGCGCGTGCGACACGCCGAGGCCGAGGTCGGTCGCGGTGTTGTCGCTGCCAATGTCCGCGCGCAGGTCGGCGTTGATCGTGGTCTCCTCGCTGATGCGGTTGAGGTAGTTCGCCGCAAGGTAGGTGATCGCCTCGTCGGTGTCGGCGGTGGCCGAGACAAACTCGGTCTGCTTGCCACCGATGCCGAGCTCGGCGCTGAAGCTCGCGGTGTTGGTGGTCCAGAACTGGTGGCCCACGCCGAGCACCTGTGTCGTGCGGCTGTCGATGTCGGCGGGCTTGTCCTGGTTCCAGTCCAGCACGCCGAACAGGTAAGTGTCCTCACGCCAGAAGTACTTCGGCTGGTAGCCCACCGCGAGGCGGTCGGCGGTCGACTGCGTCGAGAGGGTGCGGGAACCGTCGGGGTTGTTGGTGATAACCGTCGCCTCGCCCTTGAGGATGTCGCCAAACACGGTGTGCTCCCACTTGCCGCGCGTCGTGCTCAGGCGCAGTGCGCCTGAGATGCTCTCGGCCTCCGAGTTGCCGCCGGCAAGGCTGGCACCGAGGGACGCGGTACCGCTCCACTCGGCGTAGGCGGAGCCACACGCGGTGGCGAGTGCGAGGGGAATCAGGAAAGTCTTCATGGCTGTTCTGTGCTTCACGAAAAAGGGAGGGCAAGCGTAGAGCAGCAGGCTGGGCGAAAGACCGGGGTTTCAGGCCTGTCATGGGTTTTCTGTCCGAGCTGACATCGGGCACAAGACGGCGTTGCAAGGTGGAAGGACAGGCACAAAAAAACCCGGCGTGTGCCGGGCTTTTCGCGGACGTGCGGTCGGCTTACTTGATCTTGCCTTCCTTGTACATCACGTGCTTGCGGACGACGGGATCGAACTTCTTGATCTCCATCTTCTCAGTCATGGTCCGCTTGTTCTTGGTCGTGGTGTAGAAGTGACCCGTACCGGCGGTCGAGTTCAGACGAATCTTGTCACGCATGCGGCTACCCTCCGGTTCAGACGCGTTCGCCCCGGGCGCGCATGTCTGCGAGCACGGAGTCGATGCCTTTCTTGTCGATGATGCGCATGCCCTTGGAGCTCACGCGCAGGCTGACCCAGCGGTTTTCGCTCTCGACGAAGAAACGGTGGGTGTGCAGGTTGGGCAAAAACCGACGCCGTGTTTTATTGTTGGCGTGCGAGACGTTGTTGCCCGTCATCGGGCGCTTGCCCGTCACTTGGCAAACTCGGGACATGGTCCACTCCGAATTGCATGGCGCCAGTCTGATCTGGCGAAACCGTTAAGAATAAGCCAGCACCCAGATGAATTCAAGCATTACGCCAGCCCAGACCGGACACCGTGTTGCCGCCGAGCTGAAGGCGCTCGGCCTGGCGATCGCGGGCTGGCGCGACGTGGCCGCGCTGCCCGCCGCGTGCTGGCTGGGTGACGAGGTGCCACGCACCGGGAGCCTGCTGGTCATCTGCAATGTCGGCGGCGACTTCTGGCGCGCGCTCAAGGCCCGCGGCGCGCTCGACAGCCCCGACCCGATGGACGAGGGCAGCCTGGGCCACACGGCCTCCGTGCTCGACGCCGTGCTGGGTGTGCCGCGGGTGGCAGCGTACCCCACGCCTGCCGGCGGCAGCGTCAACCTGCTCGCCCTGCTGCGCACCCTCGACTGGCAGCAACCGTCACCGCTCGGGCTCGGTATCCACGCGGACTACGGCCTCTGGCACGCGGTGCGGGCGGTGTGGTGGCTCGACTGCCCAGCACCGGCGGCTGATGCACGGGTGCCCGCGCCGGACCTCTGCGCACACTGCACCACACAGGCCTGCATCGCGGCCTGTCCGGGGTCGGCGCTGACGGTGGGTCAGTTGCCGACGCTGTCAGCCTGCGCAGACTACCGCTTCGCGCCCGAATCGCAGTGTGCGTCGGGTTGCGTGGCGCGCACGGCGTGCCCCGTGGGTGCCGGGCACCGCTACGACACCGACCAGATCGCCCACCACTACGAGCTTGCGACCCCGGCCATGGCAGCCTACCGGGGGGATTCGGGCGCGTGATACCGTGCGCGCGCAACGGCCGAACGGGAGGGCGCCGGTGGACACACTGTTTGTGAGAGGGCTGCAGGTCGACGCGATCCTCGGCATCCTGCCGGCCGAGCGCATCGCGACCCAGCAGGTGTTGGTCGACGTGGACTACGCGCTCGACACCCGCCCCGCCGCGGCCTCGGGCGACATCGCCGACACCGTCTCCTACGCCGACGTGGCCGACAGCGTGAGCGCGTGGATTGTCGAGGGGCAGTACGAGCTGGTGGAGACGCTGGCCGACGAGGTTGCCGGCCGGCTGATGGCCGCCTACGGCCTCGCCTGGGTACGGCTGCGCGTCACCAAGCCCGACGCGGTGGCAGCGGCGGCGGGCGTTGGGATCGAAGTCGAGCGCGGCGAACGTTAGACGTCTAGCCGCTGCCCCGCACGGCGTCTGGGGTTATTGCGCGGCCTGTGCCTGCTGCTCGAGGTGCTGCTTGAGCGCGTCGGGCAACAGCAGCGCGTCGCCGAGCCGGTCGAGGTAGCGGCGCTCTTCAGGTGTGTCGAGGTCCAGCGCGAGCAGCGACACGAGGTAGATCTCGGCCGCTTGCTCGTCGCCCTCGGACAGCCGCGCGATCGCAATCGGGTCACTTGGCGCGTTGAGCTGCTCGACCAGGAACTGTTGCTCCTCCGCGCCGATGCCCTGCGCGCTGATCTGCTGCTCGATGCGCGCCTGCTCGTCGGCGTCGATGTGGCCGTCGGCCTTGGCCGCGCTGATCATCGCGCGGACCAGCACCAGGCGCATGTCCTCGCCAGCCTGGTTCTGCTGCGCGGCGGCGAGGTCGAAGATGCTGCCCGCGGGTGCCGGCAGGGCGGGTGGGGCGCTGGTTGCAGTGCTCGGCGCGGCGGCGCCGCCAGCGGGGGCCGCCTGGCCGTCCTTGTGGTCGCGCCAGGCCTTGTAGGCCATGCCGCCAATCGCTGCCATGCCGCCGTATTTGAGGGCTTGCGTGCCCATCTTGCGGGCTTTCTTGTTGGACAGCACCAGCGCTGCGAGGCCGCCGGCCGCTGCGCCACCGAGCAGCCCGCTCGGCATGGTGCTCGACTGGGCGGTGGTCACGGCCTTGTCGATGCCCGCGCCGGCGCTGCCCATGACACTGTTCAGAATCGCATTCACGTCCACGAAAGCCGTCTCCAACACGTCGAAATCGTCAGGGAGATCTGGGGTTTCCCGGCCGAAAATCAAGCCGGGTTGGCGCTCCGACGCTCCGGCGGCTGTTGGGCTCGAAGGCTGCACACTCCTCGCGTCAGCTATTCGCACCAATAACCTCGGAGCACGCGGTGCGCCCCTCTCACTGTACGCAAAAGCGACAGTAAACCCCCCGGAAGCGGCATTGTGGTGTGGTAGAATGGACGGTTGAACGCGCGTTCCCGTCTGTTGGGGTGTGGATTTTCCACACCGGCCACCGGCGGGCGATCCACCCACACGCGGCCGTGTTGCCCGCGTCGCGCGACCCAGTGCAACACCG
Source organism: Pseudomonadota bacterium (assembly GCA_039196715.1). NCBI lineage: Bacteria > Pseudomonadati > Pseudomonadota > Pseudomonadota bacterium. Next base: position 3,457 of record JBCCUP010000074.1, on the reverse strand, counting down.
AAGCAAATACGTTGTCACACACGCAACCGCGAACCCCTCGCGGTCCATGGAGAGTCAAGAACAATGGCATACACCCACGTAACCCTTCCCGAGGGCGGCGCAAAGGTCACCCTGGAAGACGGCAAACTCAACGTGCCGGACAACCCCATCCTGGGGTTCGTGGAAGGCGACGGCATCGGGCCCGACATCACGCAGGCGAGCCTGCGCGTCTGGGACGCGGCCGTGGCCAAGGCCTACGGCGGCCAGCGCAAGGTGCACTGGTGCGAGCTGTACCTCGGTGAGAAGGCCGCGGGCCTCTACGAAGGCGACTACTTCCCGGCCGAGACGCTCGAGGCCATCAAAGAGCTGCGCGTCGCGATCAAGGGCCCGCTGACCACACCCGTCGGCGGCGGCTTCCGCTCGCTGAATGTGTCACTGCGCCAGGAGCTCGACCTCTACGCCTGCGTGCGCCCGGTCACCTACTTCAGTGGCGTGCCTTCGCCGATGCAGAAGCCCGAAGACGTCGACGTCGTGATCTTTCGCGAGAACACCGAGGACGTCTACTGCGGCATCGAGTTCGCCTCCGGCACCGCTGAGAACGAGAAGCTCGCGAAATTCCTGCGTGAAGAGATGGGCGTCGACTTCTTCGAGGGCGCGGGCCTCGGCATCAAGCCGATCTCGGCCTTCGGCACCAAGCGCCTTGTGCGCATGGCGATCCAGTACGCGATCGACCACGGCAAGTCCTCCGTGACCCTGGTGCACAAGGGCAACATCATGAAATTCACCGAAGGCGCCTTCCGCAACTGGGGCTACGAGCTCGCGAAGGAAGAGTTCGGTGACACCGTTATTGACGAGGCCACCGTCTGGGAAGAGCACGGCGGCAAGACGCCCGAAGGCAAGATCATGATCCAGGACCGCATCGCGGACATCATGTTCCAGCTCATGCAGCTGCGCCCGGCCGAGTTCGAGGTGCTGGCCACCATGAACCTCAACGGTGACTACCTCTCCGATGCGCTCGCGGCCGAGGTCGGTGGTGTGGGCATTGCACCCGGCGCAAACATCTCCGACGAGGTTGCCGTGTTCGAAGCCACCCACGGCACCGCGCCGAAGTACTCGAACCAGAACAAGGTCAACCCCTCGTCCTTGCTGCTCTCGGGCGTGATGATGCTCGAGCACATCGGTTGGCAGGAAGCGGCCGACAGCATCAAGACCGCCTTCGGTCAGGTCATCCAGGACAAGACCGTCACCTACGACTTCGCGCGGCAGATGGATGGCGCCACCACCGTCGGCACCGCGGAATTCGCCGACGCGTTGATCGCCAAGATCAACGGCTGATCTTGAGCCGCGGGACCGTGCCCAATCGGGGCGCGGTCTAGTGCTCCATCCATCCATAAACTGCGAGTTCAGTTAGCGTGTCAGCGTTCACAGCAAGGCGCGTCTCGCAGGCCATAGCCACCCTATGGTCAAGAGGCGCAACGCTGCCGGTGTACGCTGACGCGCTAACCCTACGGGCGCCCCTGTGGTGTCCCGCCGCGTCGTTCCAGCGCTCGACAAGGGCGCGCCATTGCCTTCACGCTGTGCCTAGCGGCGACACACCACAGGGACGCTGAATCCGTAGTTTACGGTTGGATGGAGCACTGCACTCGGCATCTGCGGGGTGCTGAATTACACTGGGGCCTATACCCATTCAGGGACTGGCCCAGTGACCCCAACCCGCGACATCGCCGCCACCATCCTGGCGGGCTTCGACAAGCACTACTCGATGTTTCGCGAGATCAGTGCGGCGGCCAAGGACCGCTTCGAACGCTCGGCCTGGCCTGAGACCGGTGAAGCCAACCGCGCGCGTATTCGCCTCTACGACGAGCGCGTTGCTGAAGCCACATCCAACATCACCGATCAGTTCGGTGAGTGGGTCGAGGACGACGCCGTCTGGCCCGAGGTCAAGCTCGCCTACATTGGCCTGCTGCACGAGCACCGCCAGCCCGAGTGCGCCGAGACCTTTTACAACTCCGTCGTGTGTCGGTTGCTGCACCGCAGCTACTACCAGAACGAGTTCATCTTCTTCCGGCCAGCCATCTCCACCGAGCACCTCAAGGGCGAGCAACGCACCTACAACTCCTGGTACCCCAAATCGCTTGGCCTCACGGCCTCGCTCAAGCACATGCTGCAGAGCTTTGAGCTCGACTGTCCCTGGCAGGACATCGACCGGGACGTGGCTTTCATCGAGAGGGTGTTTGAAGAAAAGTTCGCAGCGCGGCAAACCCTGCACCCGAACCACCAGATACAGGCACTGGCGTCGCTGTTCTTCCGCAACAAGGCGGCCTACATCATCGGCCGCGAGCGCAACGGCCACGCGGTCACGCCCTTCGTGATCCCGATACTGAAAAGCGCAGACGGCGAGTTGGTTGCCGATGCCCTCTTGACGGACGAAGCGACCATCTCACGGCTGTTCAGCTTCTCGCGCGCCTATTTCATGGTGGACATGGAAGTGCCTTCGGCCTATGTGCAGTTCCTCAGAAGCCTCATGCCCGTCAAGCCGAAGCTCGAACTGTATTCGTTGCTCGGCCTGCAGAAGTACGGTAAGACGCTCTTCTACCGCGACCTGCACCACCACCTCGACTACAGCACGGACAACTTCATCGTCGCGCCGGGCATTCGCGGCATGGTTATGCTGGTGTTCACTATGCCATCCTTGCATTTCGTATTCAAAATCATCAAAGACCGCTTCGAGCAACCGAAGGAATCCAACCGCGACGAGGTCAAGAGCAAGTACCAGCTCGTCAAAAACCACGACCGGGTAGGGCGGCTCGCAGACACGCTCGAATACTCGAATGTGGCGCTGCCGATCGAACGTATCGACCCCGAACTGCTTGCCCAGCTGCAGGAACACTGTGGTTCGAGCATCGAAGTCGACGGCGACGAGCTGATAATCAAGCACGTCTACATCGAGCGCCGCATGATCCCGCTCAACGAATTCATGAACGTCGCCAACGCCGAAGACCGCGATGCCGCCATCGACGGCTACGGCCAAGCCATCCGTGACCTCGCCAGCGCGAACATCTTCCCGGGCGACATGATGCTGAAGAACTTCGGCGTCACCGACAGCGGCCGCGTCGTGTTCTACGACTACGACGAAATCGTCTACATGACCGAATGCAATTTCCGCCACGTCCCACCTGCGCCACCGTGGATGGACGAACTCAGCTCAGAACCCTGGTACTCCGTGCAATCAGGCGATGTCTTTCCCGAACAATTCGAGAGCTTCTTCTTCGCCGACAGCGACAGCCGCGACGCGTTCTACCGAAACCACCAGGACCTGATCGACCCGGCCTACTGGAACGAGCGGAAGCAGTTGGCGTTGGAAGGGCGGTTGCCGGATGTGTTTCCGTATCCGGTGGGGGATCGGTTTTCGGCTCGTTTTGGAGTTGGTGGGTGATGAACAGCTCACTAGAGCACTAAACCGTATCGAATACTGCTT
>JBCCUP010000073.1 GCA_039196715.1 Pseudomonadota bacterium | reverse complement strand
TGCAATAGCGACATCTATTATCCTGGCAATTTTGACATTTGGCTGGAACGCTGTCAGCAGTGGTGGATTGGTTAAGGCGCTCGGCGGCCTGACACCCGCAGATGTGCAAGATAGAGTTAGTCCGCCTGGATTGATTTCGTTTTTCGATGCTGAGGCTTGCCCGAGCGGTTGGGAGTCGCTTCCGAAGGCCTCTGGCAGGTATCTTGTAGGTACGTCTGATCCAAACAGGAGAGGTTCGGCAGTAGGTGAGCCACTAAGTCCTGGAGAGAATCGTGCTGCAGGTGCTCATATCCACTCTCACTCAAATGTTGAACATGCGAACAGACAAGGCCGAGTGCAAATGGAATTCCGCAGCCCGGGAGGCGGGCATGTTCCGTCAGGATCAAGCCAGACTAGCAGTGGAGAAAGCAATGGAATATCTTTGGTTGGCGGCACGAATGCGCCTTATCTCCAATACTTGATCTGCAAGAAGACTTAGCCTCCGTCGCTAAGGTGTATATCTCTGAGTAATGGCTCCTTTTAATCTAGCTGATTGGGGCTTTCTCTGCAGCTAAGGAGAGACAATGCCTAGTATTCTGCTCAACTCGCTACACGACGACAGTGAAATCCTACGGCTTGAGGTCGGAGTTCATCGCGTCTTTCAGCAAAGAGTAAAACGGCATTTTCGAAAGGCTCATCCGTTCAATTGAAAGAAGAATGTATCTGGCAGAGCCGATATGAATTGATCGCAGTTTTCAGAACGAGCCTGTCGTCATGGATACGAAACTACGACACCGAGCGTCCTCATCAGACACTTGGCTACCGGGCACCTGTGATACGGTCGGCACAGGCGCGCAACAAACAGAGGGCCACTATACGACACCGTGCAATGCTTTTGGTCAGTCTGCGGTTTTCAGGTCTGAGCCCTAAGATAAGGTGGGGCGCCTTGGAGTTTGATATTCTGTCTCAATCGACGTTCGTCGAGAAAGAAACCTTGCTCCAGCAGTCCCCTACGATCGCAGATCCGAGAGTTGTTGAAGTGAAGGCGGTATTGGAGTCGGTTGGTAAAAGGTTGATATTTGTCGTTACCACAGCGATTCCACTCGCCACCCCGAGAAGATTTTTCAAAGATCTCTGAACAGTGTTCTTTTTCTTGAAATCAGAATCTTCTTGCTCAAGCAGCTCCAGAAGTTTCTCAACATAAGACCTGGTATCATTGATGCTGTCTCGCAAAGGCTTGTATCCTCCAACGAGAGAGTCGAAATTCGAGCCCTTGCGAGCGTCGCGAAGACTTCTAGTAATCTTCTTTCTTGAGTCTTCACCAAGCTTAGCTGCTACCAGCTCCCGGTTTTCGATCGTCAGGAAGCTGTCTTGAAATTTTCGGAGATTTGTGACGATTTCTGTCACTTTTGATTCGTCAGCCGCTTCGGTGTTGACGGAATCACCCTTTTCAAGTAGCGCTTGATCTTCGCTCAGCTCGTCCAATCCATCGTGAAGTGCTTCTAGTGCCTTCACTAACTCTTTCCGGCGGAGCCGGCGGTTCTTGCCAGAAAGGCGCACTAACTCATTGATCGCTAGGCCAAGCTTGTCCATTTCTCTCTCAGTTTGTCGTTTTGCTGCTTGCGCGCAATTAGTACCTGAACTTCTAGTCGTAGCTTCTGCAAAGTCTAGAAGGCAACCGTATAATATACCTACTTTGGAAGTCTACCGCAAGACTCTAGATTTAGGCCTCGATTTACTGGTCGGGCTAAATTACCAGTGCAATTGGAGCCTGCGGTCTCCTACAACGGCCTTCTCGCGTAAGAAAATGTTTGCCCTGTCGGCCCACCCACAGGCTTTGACACCACCCACAACGCCAATTCCGCCACTTCATTCGGGTGTTTGACCCGCTCCCACTTCGGCAAGCCTGCCGGGAGTTCGTTTTGGTATTGTGCGAGCAGCTGCTCGGGCGTGCTGCGGTTGGCCGGGTCTTCGCGGCTGAAGGTCGCGGTGGCGGTCGGCCCGGGCACGAGGTTGTTGACGTCGATGTTGCGCGGCCAAAGTTCGTTGGCGAGGCACTCGGTCAGCATGTGCATGCCCGCCTTCGAGACGTGGTAGCTGGCCGAGTTGACCCCGGGCGTCAGCGCCTTGCCGGTCGAGAAGTTGAGGATCTTGCCACCGTCGGCGATGTGGTCGAGCAGGTAGCGCGTCATCATGTACGGGCCGCGCACGTTGACCTCCACCGTCTTCCACCAGAGCGTCGGGTCGCTCTCGGCGACCGTGCCCCGCTCGAGGTAGGCGCCGGCGTTGTTGACGAGGATGTGCACCGTGCCGAAGGTGTCGGTCACCGTGCGGCAAAAGGCCTCGGTGCTCTCCGGATCGGCGAGGTCCGCCGACCCGATCAGGCACCGGCGGCCCGCCGCTTCAACGAGGGTCTGCGTGTCCTCGAGATCGCCGAGGGTGCGCGCGCAGATCGCGATATCCGCACCCGCTTCCGCGAAGCGTTTGGCAATGGCCTGGCCGATGCCTCTTCCTGCGCCTGTGATCACCGCGACCTGGCCGCTGAGGGGTTCGTGTGTGGTCATGGTTTGTATCCAGTGGCAATGGCGTTAGTCGAAGGACTGGAGGCTCACACGGTCCGGCACTGCCTCGTCCGTGATGCGCACATCGACCACGGCGGGCAAGGTGCTGGCGCGGGCTTCGGCGAAGGCGGCGTCGAGCTCGCCGCTCGTGTCCACCCGGATGCCGAGGCAACCGAAGCTGGTGGCGATGTCGGCGTAGTTGTGCTCGGAGAAGTCGGTCGAGATGTAGCGACTGTCGAAGAAGAGCCGCTGGTTGTCCTTGATGAACTGCATGTTGGCGTTGTTCATCACCACGATGGTCAGCCGCGCACCGCAGCGCTTGGCCGTCTCGAGCTCCTGGATCACCATCGCGAAACCGCCGTCGCCGGTCAGGCAGACGACGTGCTGCTCCGGCGTGACCAGTGCGCGCGCAATTGCCGCTGGCGTGCCGTAGCCCATCACGCCAAAGCCGCGCGGCCCGAGGTAACAGCGCCCGGCGCTGTGCACGTCGAAGTACTGACTGCCCCAGATCTGGTTGAAGCCCGAATCGCATACGAGCACGTCGTCGGGTGCCATCGCGGTGCGCAGCGCGCGGATGACCTGAAGCGGGTGCACCGGGCTTGTGTTTTTCTCTGAAGCAACGGGGGATTCGGTGCCGTGCTCGGCGCGCCAGTTGGCGGTGAGGCGTTGCACGCTGTCGCGCCGGTCCGGGTGGGGCGTTGCCCGCGGGTTGCCGTCCAGCCTGTCGAGCAGGGCGCGCAGCGTGGCCTTGGGGTCGCCCGCCAGCGCACGCTCGACAGGGTAGGTCCGGCCTATTTGCGTTGGCTCGATGTCGATCTGGATGAGCCGGGTGCCGGGCGCCGGAATCCGCCACGCGGCGGTGCCGACGTTGTTGAAACGCGTGCCGAGGGCGAGGCCGAGGTCCGCTTGCAGCACCACGGCGTTGGCGCTCGACCGCCCGAGCAGGCCGTAGGGGCCCAGCGCGAGCGGGTGGTTTTCGGGCAGCGCACCCTTGCCCATGAAGCTCGTCGCGACGGGCAGGTCGAGCCGTTCTGCCAGGGCTTGCAGTTCCGGCATCGCCCCTGATGCGATCACACCGCCACCGGCGAGGACGACCGGGCGCTCGGCATCGAGCAGCATAGCGATGGCGGTGTCGATCTCGTCGACCGGCGGGGTCGGGCGGTTGGCCGGGAAGCGGGCGTAGCGCGTGTCGACCTGCAGGTCCGCTTCGCTGAAGGTGTGCGTCGCCCGCAAGGTGGTCATCGGGAAACTGAGCAACACCGGGCCAGGGCGGCCGGTGGTCGCGATTTGGAAGGCGCGCCGGACGAACTCCGGGATGCGCTCGACGTGGTCGACTGAAAACACCGCCTTGGTGATCGGCTTGAACAGGCTGATCTGGTCGATTTCCTGGAAACTCTCGCGGCCGCGCCAGTCGGCGCGTACGTCGGAGACGACCGCGATCACCGGGATGCCGGAGAGGTAGGACTCGGACAGGCCGGAGATCAGGTTGGTCGCGCCCGGGCCGACGGTGGCGTCGCACACGCCGACGCCGTGGGTTGCGCGAGCGTGCGAGTCGGCCATTTTGGCTGCGGCCTGCTCGTGGCGGACGAGCACGTGGCGGATGTCGTTGCGGCGGTAGATGGCATCGTGGATGTGCGTCTGCTCGCCGGGCAGGCCGTAGAGCGTGTCCACCTCGAACCGGCGGAGCATCTCGACGATGACTTCGCCGCCGTGGAGGGTGCGGGGCGTGTCAGTGGGCATTGGGAGTCGCGTTTGGCGCATCTGCGTGGTTCATTCGCCGTGTCTCGCTTTGCGAGGACACGGCTCCCACAGGGGGTGCTGCGCTGGATAGGGCGCTGTGGGAGCGACTGCACGGCGAAGCCGTCAGCCGCGATAGCGGTCTCGACGCGTTGGAGGTTGTTGAGGTTGGTGCTGGCTCACGCTGGGGGTTTGTTATCGCTGCACCGCGCATTCGCCGTGTCTCGCTTTGCGAGGACACGGCTCCCATGGGGTTTGGTGTATTGGACAGTGTGCTGTGGGAGCGACTGCACGGCGGAGCCGTCAGCCGCGATTGCGTGCCCGACGCGGTGTTGACGCGCATAACACCCACCGTGCGCTGGGTCACGGCACTTCGATCGCGTTGGGCAGCAGCACGTCTTCGAGGTGCTGCTTGGCTTCGGCGTGCGTGACCCAGTCGGGCGGCGGGAAGTCCGCAGCCATGTCCCAGTCGTCGCCGGTGGCGGCCATGTGCGCGTCGAGCTGGCGGTCGAAGTCGTCCATCAGCGCCACGTGCGCCGGGTCGGCGACCAGGTTGTGTTGTTCGTCTCGGTCGGTGCGCTGGTCGAACAGCAGGATACGTTCATCCTTGTGGCGCATGTAGAGCCAGTCTTTGGTGCGGATGCCGCGCTCGGCGAAGGGCGCGAACTCGTGCGGGTTGCCGCCGGTCTGGGTGAACACCTGATACCAGATCGCGTCGCGCGCCTCGCTCGTCGCACCGTCGAGCACGGGCAGGTAGCTGCGGCCGTCGATGCCGTCCGGGATGTCGGCGCCGACAATGTCCAGGATGGTTGGCATCATGTCGGGGCCGACGTCGACCATCGCGCCGGTCTGCTGCACCTGGAAACGCGCGGGGTAGCGGACGATCAGCGGCACGTGCATGGCGACACGGTGGGCGTTGTTCTTGATGCCACAGTAGTGGCCGTGTTGGCCGCACATGTCACCGTGGTCGCTGAAGAAAAACACCACGGTGTCGTCTGCGACGCCCTGTTGATCCAGCGTGTTCAGGATGCGCCCGAGGTTCCAATCGATGTTGTGGATCATGCCGTAGTACTCGGCAATGAACTGCCGGATATCGGCCTCGGTTTCGGACTCGCCCTTGGGGATGGTGTCGTAGCGTGCGTGGCTGGTGTGGCCCGAGCGCGGGTCGCCGCCGCACCATTCGGTGTTGCGCTTGTGCTGAAAGGCGACCTGCCGGTCGGGGTCGGGCACGCCGGGCGGCAGCGGCACCTCATCGGGGTCGTAGACGCGCCGCAGGTAGTCCGGCATGTCCATCGGAAAATGCGGGGGGCCGTAGCTGACATACCCGATCCAGGGCTTGCCGTCTTCGGCCTGGCTCGCGTCGGTGATGAAGTCGATCAGCTGGTCGGTCTGGTAGTCGGGCTCGTAGCGCGTCGAGTGGTAGGCCTGGCCGGCGTCGTCGTAGTAGATCGACGAGAGGTACTCGTGTCCGCGGTTGAAGCCGATGAAATGCTCCCAACCGAAGCGGCGTTCGGGTGGCACGAAGCCGGGCTTCGGGCCGCCTTCGAGGTGCCACTTGCCGATGTAACCGGTGCGGTAGCCGGCCTGCTGCATCAGCTCGGCCAGGAAGGTCTGCCCGGCACGCAACGGGAAGTGGTTCTGGATCATCCCGTGCCCCTGCGCGTACTTGCCGGTGAGCACCGAGGCACGGAACGGGCAGCACAGCGGGTAGGAGGTGTAGGCCTCGGTGAACTGCACGCCCTCGGCCGCGAGCCGGTCGATCTGCGGTGTCTTGATCACCGGGTTGCCCGCGCAGCCCATCGCGTCGTAACGCATCTGGTCGGTGTAGACGAGCAGGATGTTAGGACGCTTGGCCACCGGACGGTTTCCCCTTGAGGCGGTTGGAGATCGGTCCCCACAGCAGGGTCAACGCGAGGGCTGCGTAGATGCCGAGACCGATCGGCGTGTTGAAGAACTCCGCGACGCTGCCGTCGGCGAGCGTGATCGACTGCCGGAGCGAGTTCTCGAGAATCGGGCCGAGCACGAAGCCGATGCAGAGCGGTGCAATGGAGTAGCCGAGCTTGCGCACGACGTAGCCGAGGATGCCGCCGCCGAGCAACACGCCGACGTTGAACAGGCTGTTGGAGACCGCGTAGATGCCGGTGAAGCTCAGCAACAACACGGTCGGCATGATCACCGTCATCGGCACCATGATGAGCTTGGCGGCGAAGCGGATGGCCACCATGCCGATGAACAGCAACAGGATGTTGATCGCAAACAGCCCGAGAAAGAGCGAGTACATGATGTCCGGCCGCTCGTCGAAGAGCGTCGGGCCGGGTGCGAGTCCCTGGATCAGGAACGCGCCGAGCAGCACCGCCGCGGCCGGGCTGCCGGGCACGCCGAGTGTCAGTGTCGGGATAAGCGCGCCACCCACCGTGGCGTTGTTGGCCGTCTCCGGCGCGACGATGCCCTCGGGGATGCCGGTGCCGAATCTCTCCGGGTGTTTGGAGCGGCGCTTTTCTTCGGAGTACGCGAAAAAGGCCCCAACCGCTGCGCCCTCGCCCGGGATGATGCCGATCACCGTGCCCACCAACGACGAGCGTGTGATGTTGCCCTTGAGTTTGGCGAGCGTCTTGAGCCCCGGGATGGTGACGGTCAGGCTCGCGACGTCGAATTCGACGCGCTTGAGCGCGCGCTCGGCGCCAATCAACACCTCGGAAACCGCAAACACCCCGACCAGAAACGGCACCAACGGGATGCCCTCGTAGAGGTGGTAGGTGCCGAAGGTGTAGCGCTCGGCGCCGTTCAGCTCATCGAGCCCCCAGGTCGTGAGAAAAATGCCGAGCCCACCGACCAGCAGGCCCTTTGCAAGGCTGGCGCCGGCTACCCGGACCACGACCACGAGGCCGAACACGCTGATGGCGAGGAACTCCCGTGGCCCGAACTTGATCGCGACCGTCGCGAGTACCGGCGCGATGAAGGTGAGGCAAACGACGCTCACCAGGCCACCGATGATGCTGCCGGTGAGCGAGAGGCCAAGCGCTTCGCCCCCGCGCCCCTGCTTGTACATCGCGTGGCCGTCCATGACGGTGGCGATGGCGGCGCCGGTGCCGGGAATGCCCACCGCGATCGCCGAGATCGACCCGCCGTAGATCGCGGCGTTGTAGATCGCGAGCAGCAGGATCAGTGACGGCACCGGGTCCATGTAGAAGGTGAAAGGCAGCGCCAGCGCGATGGCGATAGGCGGCCCGAGACCGGGCAGAATGCCGATGACGAGGCCGAGCAGGATGCCGGCGACCAGCATCAGCATCGTGAACGGGTCGACGAGGTTGGCAAAGGCGATGCCGACGGCCGCGCTGTCAAACATCAGAACTGCGTCCCGAGCAGTTGCGTGAAAACGAGGTAAATGCCGCCCGCGAGCACAGCGTTGGTCACGTAGATGACTGGGTTGCGCACGTCCATCGCGATGCCCATGAGGACCCCGGCGACGGCGGCCATGGGCAGATACCCGACCTCGCGCCAGAGCACGTAACACACCACCGTGGCCGCGAGCGCGAGCAGGCCGCGACGCGCGTGGCCACCGGACTCGAACACGGTCGCGTCAGCCGCTTCGTCGGCCGAGGCCCGGCCGTGGCGGGTGTACACAACCAGCACGATCACGGCACACACCGCCGTGAACGCGAGCAGGAGTTGCGGGAAGAACTTCGACGGCAGACCGGAGCTTGCCAGCAGGCCGGTTGCGACAAAGCCTTCTGCCACCCACGCGAAGTACGCGCAGCCGAACAGCACCGCAATGGCAAAGACGATGTTGGCCACGCGCTGGGTCAGCACCTGTGTGTCTCCTGGTGTTGCACGGAGGGGGGGCAGGCGCCGCGCGCTGGCGGCGCCCACCTTGGCCCGTTTATTTTGCAAGCAGGCCGAGTCCGTCGAGAATCGGCGAGTACAGGTCGATACCCGATTGCAGCAGGTCACCGACCGCTTCCGTGCCGTGCACGAAGCGGTAGTCGATGCCCGGCGGCAGGGTGGCCTGGAAGGCCTCGGTGCCAAGCACAGCCGTCGCGTCGATCAGCTTGTCGACAATCTCTTGCGGGGTGCCCGCCTTGACGGCCAGGCCACCGTGCACCCACACGCCCGCGGCTTTGCCTGGCACCGCTTCACCGATGGTGCGCACACCCGGCAGGTGCTGCTCGAAGAAGGGCTGGCGGTTGTTGTCGAGGATGATCAACGGTTTGATCTGGTCCTTGAACGCGTTGATGGTCGCGATCTGGCCCACCGCCACGTCCACCTGGCCACCGATCAGGCCGGTGATGGATGCCGGCACGGTCTTGAGTGCGATGGTCTTGAATTCGAGGCCGAACTCGGAGGCCATCTGCACCGCGCTTAGGTTGGGCGGCGCACCGAGGTTGTTCACGCCCATGGTGAGTTTTTCGGCCTTGGCAGCCTCGAGGAACTCCTCGAAGGTGTTGATCGGGCTGTCGGCGCGCACGTACAGCGCGTTGGACGCCGTCTGGCCCGCGTAGAACGGGATGAAGTCCTCGGACGGGCTGTAGGGCACCTTGCGCGTCAGCGGCACCACCATGAAGCTCGGCGGCGACCACTGGAAGAGGGTGTAGCCGTCGGCCGGCGCCTCGACCACGCTCATCGTGGCGTGGATGTGCGCGCCACCCGGCTTGTTAACGACGTTGATCGGCACGCCGAGCTCGGCGCTGACGGCCTCCGCCGTGATGCGGGCGACCACGTCCGCGTTGCCGCCTGCGGCAAACGAGACGACCAGGGTGATGGGTTTTTCGGGGTACGCGGCGAGCGCTGTGCCGGCTGTCAGACCGAGTGCTGCGAGGCCGGCGGCGGCCAGTTTCAGTAGTCGCATGAGCGAGTTCCTCCTTTTGGGGTGTCTGTTCGTTATTGATCTAGACCTTCGTACCTTTGCCTTGTGGGCCTCAAATGTCAAGCCGTCCCCGTCGGGAGCCGGCTAGACCGGGGTGTCGGTCGTGAAGTTGATTTCGAGTTCGAGCAGATCACCCGGGTAGAACAGCTTGGCGGAGTAGATGAGCTGAACGTCGGCGTCGAAGAACTCGCGAAGCACCTTGAACACCGCCGAGTTCACCTTGATGCCGAGCGCCTTGGCGAGCTCGAAATCGGCGTAGGCGATGGTGACCTTCTGACTCGCCTGGTCGACGGCGATGCCGAGGTCGCGCAACACCGCGACGACAATCTCCTGGGTGAAGCGCTCAGGCGCGCGCTCGTATACCGCGTCGTCGAGGCGGATGTCCACCTGGCAGAAGGGTTTGCCCGCGCGGGTGTGGATGCGCCGCATGCAGCGGAAATACCGGCCTTCCACGGACTTTTCGATGGTGGCGTTGCCCTGGCGCACCGAGACCTCGAGCTGGTCGACCATCGCGTGGATCTCGGACAGCTCGGCCTTCATCTGGAGCGACACGCGGTCGGGCAGGCGCACGTTGCGCACGAAAGTGCCCCGGCCGGAGTGTTTCTCGATGAGCCCCTCTTCCTCGAGGGTGTTCATCGCCTGGACCACGGTCATGCGCGCCACGCCGAGGGTGGCGGTGAGCTCGCGCAGGGCCGGCAGGCGCGAGCCTGGACCGAGTTCTCCGGAGAGGATCTGGTGGCGCAGCACCTCGGCCACTTCCGCGTGGAGGGGGACCGCCTGCCGTTTCATCGACTGCAGATTCATGTTGACACGCGCCTCCACAACTAAGGTATAACAGTCTAGAACTTTACACCGCGCCTCGTTGGCTGGAGCAAGTGAAACACAATCTCGCTGAGCTGGAAAGCATGGCCACGCGGCTGCGCTTGCACGTGGTCGACATGGTGGCGCCCTCGGGCCAGGGCTACGTGCAGCAGGGACTCGGCGCGGCGGACCTCTTCACTTCGCTGTACTTCGCCGAGGCCCGGCTCGACCCGGACAACCCGAGCTGGCCGGATCGTGACCGCGTGTACCTCACCACGGCGCACAACACCGCCATTTTTTACGCGGCGCTCGCCGAGCGCGGCTTCTTCGACGTCAGTGCGCTCGGCAGCTACGTCACCGACGGCTCGCCGCTCGAAATCAACTCCTCCGAACGCATGGGCGCGTTCGTCGAGGCCACCTGCGGATCGCTTGGCCAGGGCCTGTCCGTCGCCATCGGCGCGGCCCTCAGCGCAAAGCGCCAGGGCCGGTCGAGCCGCTTCTACGTGATCATCGGCGACGGCGAGATGCAGGAGGGGCAGGTCTGGGAGGCGGCGATGTTCGCCGGCGCCAAGGGCCTCGACAATCTCTGCCTGATCGTCGACTACAACTTCGTTCAGTCAGAGGGGCCGATGGACCGCGTGATGTCGCTCGAGCCGCTGATGGACAAAATGTCGAGCTTCGGCTTCGCCTGCCAGGAGGTCGACGGCAACGACATCGGTGCGCTGCTCAACGCTTACGACACCGCGCGTGCCACCCGCGGCAAACCGACCTTCATCAAGGCCAACACGGTCATGGGCAAGGGCGTTGCCTCACTCGAAGGCCTGATGTTTCACCAGTTGCGTTTTCCGCCTGAGGTCGCGGCCTCGGCGCGCGCCGAACTCGAGGCACAGTTGGCATGAGCGCGCCGCTGGCGGTGATCACGGGTGCCTCCGGGGGCATCGGCGCTGCACTCGCGACGCGCTTGGTGGCCGACGGCTGGCGATTGCACCTGGTCGACGTCGACGCCGAACGGCTCGAAGTGGTGCGCCAGTCGCTAGTCGGCGCGGTCAGCTCGGCGGTCAGCGCGCTCGAGACCCCGGCGGCCTGCGCGGCGGCATTGCCGTCGGGCGGAGAGGGCATCGACGCCCTGGTGCACCTCGCCGGCATCTTCGTCAAACACCCGCTCGGGCCTGAAAGCCGTGCAGTGTACGACGACACCCTCCAACACAACGCGACCAACGCCTTCGACCTCGCCGGTGCCGTGGTGCCACGCTTGCGCGACGGCGGTGCGGTGGTGTTTGCCTCCTCGCTCGGCTTCAACCGCGGCGCGGTCGACCACCCGGCCTACGCCATGGCGAAAGGGGCCGTCGTCGGGTTGGTGCGAGCGTTGTCCCGGCAGGTCGGGTCGCGCGGCATCCGCGTCAACGGCGTTGCCCCGGGCATCATCGAAACGCGCATGACCGACGAGCTGATCGAGATGCGCGGGCGCGAGGCGATTCTGCAGACCATCCCGCTTGGCCGCCTCGGGCAGGCGGATGATGTGGCTGGCGTGATCGCGTTTCTGCTCTCCGACGACGCGGCGTACATCACCGGCCAGGTGATCAACGTGGACGGGGGTATCACCAATGGCTAGTCACGCCAGCATCGCTCACACAACTCAAGGCCAGAGTGCACGCAACCGTGTCTGACGTCCTCACCCAACTCGAAGCCGCGGATTTCATCAACCGCTCGTTCAAACCGTTGCCGCGCAGCTACGGCGACGCGCTGATGGAGGCGGCACTCGCCGACGAGCGCATCGTCGCCCTCTGTGCGGACCTCGTGCCGCCCACCGAGACCGACCGTTTCCGCGACGAGTTGCCCGAGCGTTTTCACAACGTCGGCATCGCCGAAGCCAACATGATCGGCATGGCCGGCGGCATGGCACGCTCGGGCGAGATCCCGTTCTGCCATTCCTTCTGCGCGTTCATCACCAAGCGCGTGCTCGACCAGATCACCATGCAGGCGGCCTACCCCAACCTGCCGGTGAAGATCGTCGGCTTCCTGCCTGGGGTTGCCACCCTGCTCGGCGTGTCGCACCAGGCCATCGAAGACGTGGCCATCCTCCGCGCGGTGCCGAACATGGCGATCTTCGAGCCGTCTGGCCCCGAGTACCATGCCGCGATGGTCAAGCTCGCGCTGGAGTGGGACGGCCCCGTCTACCTGCGGATGAAACGGCCCGAGACCACACCGGCCCCGTTCGAACCGCTGTCGCTCGAGATCGGCAAAGGCGTTGTGCGCCGCGACGGCTCGGACTGCACGATCATCTCGGCCGGGCTCTGCGTTGCCGAGGCGCTCTCCGCCGCCGACACGCTCGCTGCCGAGGGCATTGATGCCTGCGTGGTCGACATGGCCTCGTTGAAGCCGATCGACGCCGACCTCATCCGCAAGCGCGCTGAAACGACAGGCGCCATCGTCACTGCAGAGAACCACAATGTCATCGGCGGCCTCGGTTCGGCGGTTGCCGAGGTGTTGGCCGAGTCCGGCATCGGCGTGCCGTTCAAGCGCGTGGGGGTGCAAGACCGGTTTTGCCAGGGTGGCACCACGCCGTATCTCATGAACACATTCGGGCTCGACGCCGTCGCCATTGCCGACGCCGTGCGGGCCCTCTGTCACAACAAGGGGTGACCATGTCCTACCGCTTTGAATTCGGCTCGGGCACTGACGCCTACGAGACCGTCAACCCGGCCAACCCGTCCGAGACCATCGGTCGCTACGCGATCGTGTCGCCGGATGCGCTCGGCAAGATCATCGCGCAAGCCAACGCCGCGCAGGCCGAGTGGGCGCGGGTGCCGGGCCTCGAGCGCTCGCAGCGACTCAACGCCTTCATCGACGCCGTCGAAGCGCGCGCGGACGAGCTCGGCACGGCCGGCACGCTCGAGCAGGGCAAGCTCTTCAGGGAGTCGAAGGGCGAGACCCTGAAGTCCTGCGCCGAGGGGCGCTTCTCGGTCGGCGAGGCCGCACGCATGGGCGCGATGGCCATCGCTTCGGGCCGGGCGGGCTTTTCCAACCAGATCCTGCGCCGGCCGCGTGGCGTGATCTTCTGCATCAGCCCGTGGAATTTCCCGATCTCGACGCCGATGCGGAAGATCTGCCCGGCGCTCGCCTTCGGCAACGCCGTGGTGATGAAGCCCTCGCAGTTCACGCCGGGCGCCAACTTCCTGCTCGCCGACATCGCCAAGGCATTTTTCCCGGCCAACCTCGTCCAGGTGGCAATGGTGTCGGGTCGCACCGCAAGCGAAGCAATCGCGGGCGGTGCGGTGCACGGCGTGAGCTTCACCGGCTCGGTGCCGACGGGCAAGCTCGTCTACGCCGCGGCGGCCGCGAACCTCATCCCGGCGCAGCTCGAACTCGGTGGCAAGAACGGCGCGATTCTCAACGACACCGACGACCTTGACGGCGCGATCACGCAGATCATGGGCGCGGCCTTCATGACCTCGGGGCAGCGCTGCACCGCGATCAGCCGCGTGATCGTGCACAAGGACCTCGCAGCCGAGACCAAGCGGCTGCTCGCCGAGAAAGCCAACGCGATGACCCTGGGGCCGGGCTTGTCCGAAGACAGTGACATTGGTCCGCTGTGTAACCTGCCGCACTGGCGGGACGTCTGTGACGTGACAGCAAAGGCCATCGCTGAAGGCGCCACACCGCTCGCGGGTGGGTCGGCACCGGGTAACCCGGAAGACGGTTACTACTACCGCCCGACCATCCTCGGCGATGTCACACACCAGTCGATCGCGGGGCAGGATGAGATCTTCGGCCCGGTGCTCTCGGTGCTCGAGTACGAGCACTTCGACGACGCCATGCGCATGCTGAACGGCACGGCCTTCGGCCTGACGTCGGCGCTCTTCTCGAACCGCAACGACCTGATCCAGCGCTTTCTGGCCGAGAGCCAGAACGGCATGATCCACGTCAACCACGGGACCGTGCCCGACAACAACATGCCCTTTGGCGGTATCAAGCACTCGGGCGTTGGGGCCTATTCGGTTGGGCCGACGGCGGTCAACTTCTACACCTCCGAACACGCGGCCTACGTGGCCTGGTAGCGTGCGCTTCACCTCCGCCATCACCCTCGACCGCGTCGACGTGTACCCGATACGCGCGCGCGGTGGCGTGTCGCCGAAGATGGCGCTCGGCACCATGCCGTCGCGACCGGCCCTGCTGGTGCGGCTCGAGGACACCAGCGGCTGCTTCGGCTGGGGTGAGGTGTGGGCGAACTTTCCGCCGCGCGCCAACCAGCACAAGGCGCACCTCATAGAAGACGTGGTCGCCGCCAAACTCTCGGGCCTGCGGTTCAGTGACCCGCGCGAAGTCACCGAGGCGCTGCGGCACCAGCTCGACGTGTTCTTCCTGCACGTCGGGCAAACGCAGGTGTTCGAGCACATCCTCGCCGGCCTCGACACCGCGCTCTGGGACCTGGCGCTGCGCTACGCCGGCGTGTCCTTCGCCGAGTTCCAGGGGCTCGACACGCCGTCGGCGCAGTCCTACGCCACCTCGATCAACGCCGAGGACCTCGAGCGCCTGATCCCGCACCATGCTGAGCTCGGCCAGACCTTTTTCAAGCTGAAAGTCGGTTTCGCCGAACACGGCAACCGCGACATCCTCGAGCAGGCCGCGCGCCTCTGCCCCAACAACGCACGCATCATGGTCGACAGCAACCAGAGCTGGTCGCTCGACCACGCCAAGGCCGCCCTCGGCGCCATCGAAGACCTCTCTCCCTACTTTGCTGAAGAAGCGTTGCGCGCCGACGCGCCGCCGGCCGATTGGGCGGCGCTGGCCTCGGCCACCTCGATCCCGCTCGCGGGTGGCGAGAACCTCTATGGCATCGACAGCTTCCTCGCGATGACGCGTTGCGGTCTGCGCGTGCTGCAACCCGACGTCGCCAAGTGGGGTGGGGTGTCCGGTGCGCTGGACCTCGCCGACGCCGCGCCCGACGGCGTGGTGGTCTGGCCGCACTTCATGGGCACCGCGGTCGGGCAACTCGCGGCACTTTCGGTGACAGCGGCCATCGGCGACGCGTCGTCCTGCGAGGTCGACGTCAACGCCAACGCGCTGCGCACCGCGTTGTGCGGCGACGCGGTGTCGATCGAGGCGGGCCGTGTGGCTCTGCCGACTGCGCCCGGCTTGGTGGTGCCACCCGACCCCGCGAGCCTCGAGGGCTTTGCCGATGTCTGCGACTGACGCGGGCACAGCGCAAGCCTGGCTCGAGCGGTTCGCGCACGCGTGTGCGGCCGGTGACGGCGAGGCCGTCGCGCGGTTGTTCACCGACGGCGGTTTCTGGCGCGACTACCTGCCGTTCGGCTGGACGCTGCAAACGCGCGAGGGCCGCGACGCCATTGCGGCCTTTGCCGAGGCCACGGGCGCGCAGGCGGGTTTTCGTGACCCGGTGTTCGAAGGGGAAGCGAACGACGCGGAAGGCTTCTTCCGTTTTCGGACGTACGCGGGAGCCGGGCGCGGCCACCTGCGGCTCGACGGCGGTGGCTGCCACACGTTGTTCACCATGCTCGACGAGCTGGACGGCGACGCACCACCGCCCGAGTCGGAGGCGCCATTCGTGTTGGTGGTCGGCGGCGGGCAGGGCGGCCTCGCGCTCGGCGCGCAACTCGGCGACCTCGGCGTGCCCTACCTCATCGTCGACAAGCACCCGCGCGTCGGCGACCAATGGCGCTCGCGCTACGACAGCCTCGTGCTGCACGACCCGGTGTGGTACGACCACCTGCCGTTCAAACCGTTTCCGTCGGACTGGCCGGTGTTCACGCCCAAGGACCAGATGGGCGATTGGCTCGAGGCCTACGCTGACGAGCTTGGCATCGCCATCTGGGCCGAGACCGAGCTGCTCGGCGCGCGCTTCGACGCAGCCACCGAACGCTGGCAGGCCGAGGTCCGTCGCGGCGACGAGACACTGACACTGCAACCCACGCACCTGGTGATGGCGCTCGGCTTGTCGGGCTTTCCGCGGGTGCCGGACTTCCCCGGGCGCGACCGCTTCGAAGGCCCGCAGATGCACTCGAGCGCGTACACCGGTGGCAGCGACTACGCTGGCAAGCAGGTGGTCGTGGTCGGCGCAAACAACTCGGCGCACGACATCGCCACCGACCTCGAGGCGAATGGCGCCTCGCCGACGATGATCCAGCGCTCGTCCACGTTGGTAGTGCGTCAGTCGGACTACTGCGACAAGGTGCTTGGGCCGCTCTACTCGGCCGAGGCGGTCGCGCGCGGCATCACCACCGACAAGGCCGACATCCTGCAGGCCTCGATGCCGTTGCGGCTGCTCGAGCCGCGCCACCGGGCCATCTGGGACGGCATCCGCGGCGAACAGCAGGGCTACTACCAACGGCTGACCGACGCGGGCTTTTGCCTCGACTTCGCGGAAGACGGAACCGGGCTTGGCATGAAGTACCGGCGCACCGCGTCGGGCTACTACATCGACGTCGGCGGCGCCGAGCGGGTGATGGACGGCCGCATTCGGGTGCGATCGGGTGCGGGAGTGGTGCAATTGCACCACGACGCGTTCGAGCTCGATTCCGGCGAGATGCTGCCCGCCGACGCCATCGTCTACGCGACCGGCTACGGCGGCATGACGGACTGGGTGGCGGCGCTGATCGACGCCGACACCGCCGAGCGCGTCGGCCCGTGCTGGGGCTACGGCTCCGGCACCAAGGGCGACCCGGGCCCGTGGGTGGGCGAGCTGCGCAACATGTGGGTGCCGACCGCGCAGGACGGCCTCTGGTTCACTGGCGGCAACCTGTCCCAGGCCCGCTACTTCTCGCGTCTGTTGGCACTGCAATTGGCCCGGCGGTACCGCGAGCGCGGCTAGCGCGTGCCGATTTTCTTGGCGGCGTCCCGGTTAGGGCGCGTTGGGCTTTGTCATATTCGCGCTCTACACTGCCTGCAGTGAAAACCCAAGGCAGTGCGATGCGCATTCGAACAGCAGAGCAGGGCGACTACGCGGCGGTGACGGCACTGCTGCAGGTGTTGAACCCGGTCGACCCGCCGAGCAGCGCGGCCGTGGAACGGGCCTACACGCGCATCCTCGATACCGACGGCTTGCACCTGCTGGTGGCCGACGACGACGGCGACATCCTCGGTACCTGTTACCTCAACGTGCTGCCGAACCTCACCCGCAGCGCACGCCCCTACGCCGTGATCGAAAACGTCGTGACGTCGGCCGCGCACCGAAACCGGGGTGTGGGGCAAGCGCTGATTGCAGATGCCGTGCAACGCGCTGCCGCGGACAACTGCTACAAGGTGATGCTCCTGTCCGGCCGCAGTGACCCGGCTGTCCACGCCTTCTACCGGCGCTGCGGGTTCGACCCGAACGAGAAACAGGCTTATGTGCAACGACTGCCCTGACACCCCGACCGGAGGGCCCCACCCATGAAACCTGCGTTCACGCCCGGCAAGAACATCGCCGTAAAAGTGCCGACGCACGAGTTCGAGCAGACCGTGCATTTCTACGGCACGGTACTCGGGCTGGCGTCGATCGAGGCGCGCTCGCCGGACACCTTCGACTCGGTGGCGTTTGCCTTCGGCGACAAGAACCTCTGGGTGGACCGGATCGCGGGCATCAGCCACGCCGAGGTCTGGCTCGAAATCGAGACCGACGACGTCGCTGACGCCAAGGCCTACCTCGTGGCCGAGGGCTGCACGCTGCGCGACGAGATCGAACCGCTGCCGGCGGACTTCAACGGCTTCTGGGTCAGCAGCCCGTCGAACACGATCCACCTGATCACGTCCTGAGCTCGTACCCACTGGCGCTTGTTTTGCAGCGTGGGTGTCTGTGTTGAACCACCGTGCGAAGCGCACAAGGACGCCGTGTGTCTCACCCGCTTTCGATTCTGTTGCGCCGTGTCGTCGCGTCGTTGTTTATTCTGTGTGCCGCCGCTGTGCAAACCGCGTTTGCTGTCGAGGTGCACGAGCGCGTGCCCTACGGCCCCGAAGCGCGCCAGTGGCTGAACCTCTACCTGACGCCAAACGCGACAGACCGGCCGGTGTTCCTCTACGCGCACCCCAACGGCAGCACCGCCAAGCTGCCGCGGCGGGTGGTGACGCCGCTCGTTGAGGCCGGTGTCTCGATCGTGAGCTGGGAGTCGGTCGAAAAGCTCAGCAACCCACGGCAGGCCCAGACGGTCGAGGCGGACGCCGAGCGCATGTTTGCCTGGCTCAAGGCCAACGCCGACCGCTACGGACTCGACATGAGCCGCGTCGTGGTCGGCGGCGGCTCGCGCGGCACCGTGGCGAGCTGGGCACTGGCCCACAGCGGCGACCCGGCCATCAAGGGGCTGTACATGATGCAGGCGCTGCCGCGCCGCGCCTGGCAGTTCCCGGACGTGTTCGACCCGCTCGACTACGTCATCGCCGAATCACCGCCGCTCTACCTCGTCTACCTGATGCCGCCCGGCAAAGACAGCCACGACGCCGCCCTCGGCCAGCGCGTGGTCGAGCGCTACCGCGAACTCGGCATCGGCGACACCGCCACGCTCGTCCACAGCCTCAGGCAAACCCAAAACTCCGACCGCTACCAATTCCTGCCCGCCTTCTTCCACCGCGTGACCCAAGACTGAGGCTTACTACGGAGTCAGGCCAACACCGTGGGAGCTTCACCGCCCTGCTGTGGGAGCTTCGCCGTCCCAAAGGGACGCGGAGCGAATGCGACGCCCAAAGGCACATCGGATCAACCCGGCCCCACAACACCACCAACGCAACTAACTGTCCCCAAGACTCAAAAGCGACAGTGGGAGCACGGCCTCTCTGCCGTGGGAGCGCGGTCGTCCCAACGGGACGCCGGGCGAATGCGATCTATCAGCCAACCCACATGCTTGACCAGGCCAAGACTCCTCCATCCCCGTGCGCCACCCCGCCACAGCGATTAAGATACCGACAAACCCCGCCGCCCCGGAACGCCCCGCATGGACGAGCCAGCCACCCCGTTTGACCCGTCGCAGTTCAACGACCCGCTCGCCGAGCAGGTCGCGTGGGGCCCGCTCGAGGAGGGCGGGGCGCCGTTCCGCACGCACTACTACAAGGCTGTCAACAGCAACCGCATCGAATTTCGGGCGACGGGCCGCTCCAACCTCTTCGCCGGGCTGTTCGTGATACTCGGTGTTTTCGTCGGCCTGATGTACCTGAGCGCCGTGCTTGCACCCGGCATCGTCTCGGCCGACCTCGGGCAGAACATGGTCGGCCTGATCAGCCTCGTCTTTTTCGGCGCCGCGCTCGGCATGCTCTACATCGACCACGAGCCGATCGTGTTCGACAAGGAACGCGGCTGGTACTGGAAAGGGCGCCGCGGCCCACACCGCGTCGCGAGCCTCGACGAACTCGAGAGCTGCGCCGAACTCGCCGAGGTGCACGCGCTGCAACTCGTCGCCGAAACCCTGCAGCGTCGCCGTCGCTGGTTCCTGAGTTTCGAACTCAACCTCGTACTGAAATCTGGCGAGCGCGTCAACGTCGTCGATCATGGCGACCTCGACACCCTGCGCTACGACACCAAACGCCTCGCCGACTTCCTCGGCGTGCCCGTCTGGGACGTCGTCTAGCCGCCACCAACCCGGTGGGAGCTGCATCCTCGAGGGGCTTGAACCGCACAGCTAGATGCGGCGAATAACGAGGCCTCGCTGTACCCACAACCGCTCCGCGACCCACGCCAACGTACTCAGAGACGCCATGCACGCAAAGCACCTCGTCCTCCGCGTCTTCGACGTGCGCGCCAAACCCGGCTGTGCCGACACCCTCGCGGCCAAACTCGCGGACACGTCCATCGACGTCGTCAAAGGCCAGCCTGGCAACGCCGGTTACCTGTTCGGAAAGCTGGAGTCGGCCGACGGCAACGACCTGGTGTTCATTTCGGTGTGGGACAGCCTCGACGCCGTGAAGCGGCGCTTCGGCGAGGACTGGCAAGTGTCGTTCCTGCCGGAAGGGTACGAGGCGATGATCGAGACGTGCTCGATCAAGCACTACACCGTGTCGGGTGAACTCGTCTTCTGAGCCGAGCGGGCCATCGGCTGCGGCGCACGCCAGACAGCGTCTTGGGTCATGCCGACGACCACGTGCGACAGGCTTACCACCGGCGCACCGTCGAGGTGCGGGGCAAAGTCGCGCATCGTTTGCGTGAACGCCGCACTGGCGCTGAAACGCAAGTACGACGCCGGGTTTGACCAGAAGGCCAATACCGTCACCGCGTTACTTTCGATATCGCAGGTCATCACCGCTTCAAGCCAGTCGGGTTCGCTGGCAACGAGCGGGGGATTGGTTTTGGCGAACAAGTCGGCAACGGCTTCGAGGTGGCCCGGTTTGACCGCCACTGTCGTCTTGATCACAGCACGTGCATGTTCATTCATCGGGCATTTCCTGCCGTGGCGCAAAACCCGCGCCTTCACGCACTATAGAAGCGCAAGTCGTGCCACGTCCTGCCGCACACGGCAAATAGCGTCATTCGAGCGCAGTGCGAAGTTGGTGTACGATTGAATTGCAGTCTGAATTGACCAGTTTGCCGAAACGCACGCGCACCCGGTGTCACAGGGCTGTATTGTTGCTGTGCGAGTGATTGACCCCGCCAGGTGGCTATTCCCGAAGGCGAAGATTGTGGCTCACTGTGTGCACAGACACGAATACCCCTGTTCGGATTCCTACACCCGTCATGCCGTTCTTGTTTGACCTTGCCAAAGCCTGCGGATCGTGTCTCGCGGTGTATTACCTCATGAAACTGGCCGAAGGCACCGGTGGCCTCGGCATGGTGCTTGGCTTCGTGTGCCTGATGTTCGGCTCGGTCCTGGTGTTCATGGCGCCGTACATGAACCTGATCCTGTCAGCGACGCGCCGCGGCGCAATAGAACGGCCAAGCACCGCCCCGGGCGCGGTCTGGCGCTTCCTCGGTGGGCTGCTCCTGGCCATCGGCTCCGTCACCGTCGCCGCACGCTGGCTGATGTAACAGGAATCCCGCGCACTCCATCGGAGCGGCGCCGCGCGCCGCGAAAGTGATGCCGACCAGATCGTTCAGCAAACCGCCAACAGGAAAGGCATCACCACCGCGGCCAAGCTACCACCGCATTCGTCGCCTCTCGCTGCGCGAGGAGTCGACTCCCACAGGGCAGTGCGCCTGCCCACAAACCGAGTGCACACCTCAATCGGAGCCCCACAACCCCGTGGGAGCGGCGCCGCGCGCCGCGAAAGCGATGTCGATCAGATCGCGCAGCTAGGCGCCAACGGGAGAGGCAGCACCACCGCGGCCAAACCCACACCGCATTCGTCGCCTCTCGCTACGCGAGGAGTCGACTCCCACAGGGCAATGCGCCTGCTCACAAACCGAGTGCACACCTCAATCGGAGCCCCACAACCCCGTGGGAGCGGCGCCGCGCGCCGCGAAAGCGATGCCGATCAGATCGACAATCTAACCCTCAACGCCACAGTCAGCGAATAAGGCATCACCACCGCGGCCAAACCCACACCGCATTCGTCGCCTCTCGCTACGCGAGGAGTCGACTCCCACAGGGCAGTGCGCCTGCCCACAAACCGAGTGCACACCTCAATCGGAGCCCCACAACCCC
>JBCCUP010000072.1 GCA_039196715.1 Pseudomonadota bacterium | reverse complement strand
CGTGGCGCCGAGCTCGGTTTCAAGCACCCGACGCGCCTCGCGCATGGAGTCGATGTAGGCGTAGTTGCCGTTGCCGTGGTCTGCGAGTTGCTCCATCAGGTGGTCGTTGTAGTTCCCCTGACCAAAACCCAGCGTGGACAAGGCAATGCCCGTGTCCCGCTTGGCTTCGATCAGGGCCACGAGCGCGTCGTGGTCGGTCTCGCCGACATTGAAGTCGCCGTCGGTGGCCAACATCACGCGGTTGATGCCGCCGTCGATGAACGCGCTCTCGGCCAGGCGATACGCATCGCGCAAGCCGGCCGCGCCGTGTGTGCTGCCACCGGCGCCGAGCGCGGTGATGGTGGCTTCGATCTGCCGCGTGTCATCGCCGGCAGTCGGCTCGAGCACCACCGCCGCGTGACCCGCGTAGGTCACGATCGACACGCGGTCCTCGCCGTCGAGTTGGCGCGTCAGCAACCGCATGGCCGATTGCAGCAACGGCAGTTTGTCGGCGTCGTGCATCGACCCCGAGACGTCGATCAGGAACACGAGGTTGGCCGGTGGCAGCGTTATCTCGGGTACGCGCGCCGCGTCGACGCCGATGCGCAGCAGGTAACGCTCGGGGTGCCAGGGGGTGGTCGCGAGCTCGGTGCTGAGCACGAAGGGTGTGTCGGCGGCTTCGGCCTCGGCGCTGCGGTAGTCGAAGTAGTTGATCAGCTCTTCAGTGCGCACGGCTGCGACCGGCGGCAGTTGCCCGTGGGCGAGGTGGCGACGCACGATTGCGTAGCTGCCTGAATCGACGTCGAGTCCGAAGGTCGACACCGGTTGGCTCGCCGTACGGGTGATCGGATTGGCGACGTTGCCGTGGTAGATGTCGCCGCTCGCCGTCGGTGCGTGCGGCGGCACCGGCCAGTCCGCCTCGACGTTGGCGAGGGCGGCGCGTTTGCTTTGTGGCGTTACGGTCTCGACGAGGGTGCTGGTCAGCACATCGGACTGCGCCGGGGCGACAGCGTGCTCGGCCAGCGTCGGGCGGACGGCCGGCCCCGGATTGGCCTCGGACGCCGCGGTGGGCTGGGGGGCCGTGTTCCGCGTCGCCGGGTGCGGGGTGCAGGCGAGTGTGAAGCACGTCAGCGCCACCGCGCAGGCGGTAGGGGCAAGGCGGAATCGGTTCGGTGAACGGGTCGGTGTGTGCACGGGGAATCTCCAGTGGGTTTGGTGGGGTAAACGCCGTGCAAACGAAAACGGGGTTGGCGCTGGTAAAAAAACTCCGGGCGCAACGCGTTGCAGCCGGGCCGGACACTCGACTGATTGATACGCGTGGCTTGCAAGCGCTTGATCGCAGGCGCATATTCGGGTCGGGCTGTCGCTGAAGCCGGTGTGCCATGGCACACGGGTTCTGGCCTGGCGGTCCGAGACGGCGCGCCCGATCACGGGCGCGGCACAGCCCTCACCGCGCGGGAGACAGCCATGCCGATGTTGATACGCCGTGCGCCACGGCAGCTTTTGGCCGCGGTGCTCTTGGTGGGCTGTGCGCACGCCGCCGACGTGGCGTTGCCGTGCGACGACATTGGCCAGGTCTTCGCGCACCAGGCGCAGCTCGCCTCGGGTGGCGTCGACGGTGCGGTCGATCACACTGCCCTTCAGTCGCGTCCCGACGCTTGCGAAACCGTCGTCAACCCGGCGCAAGCCACCGTACGGTGCGTCTGGCCGTACGCATTCGGGTCACCCGAGGCCTGGTCCACCTACCAGCATTTTGTCAAAGCGGCCCGCGCCTGCGTCGGGCCGTTGTTCAGCGAAAGCGAGAGCAAGCCGGTGAACCACCCCGACGCCTACTACGCGCACCAGTTCCGCTTTCGGGGTGCCGTGCTGGCAGTGACCTTCAAACACAAGTCTGCCCTCCGGCAAACCTTGGTCTCGATCCGCGTCGACGGCTGAGGCGGTCAACTGTCACGTTCTGGGTGTGCGATCCGCGGGATGCGTTGTGGCGGATTGGGTATCAGCGAATTGGCAGTCGCACTGCCAATGGCTGGAAGCTGGCCACATGCCGCGTGATCGGGTTTTCGCCCGTCACGCCAAGCGGCTTTCCAACAGGTGACCCGACTTGTCCACAATGGGGTACGCCACCACGGAGAAGCAGGTGTTGACTTGTTTGAGGGCGCGCAAGGTTTCCTGGTGGATGTTGCTGGTTTCTATGCTTTCGGTGAGTCCCTGCCTCAATCGCCCGAGGTGGTGGCGTTGCAGCTTTTGTTCGACGCGCCGAACCAGTTCTTTGGCTTCCACGAGTTCGCGGGCCTCGGCGGGGTTTTGGTTCATCATCACATTGAGCGCGAGTTGAGCGTTGGCTAGCACACGGTCGGCGAAGTCACTGATCTCCTTTCTGCCGTCCGCCGAGAACTGTACGCCCTGTGCGTGCATTCGCTGCGTTAGAGGCACGATCACACGGTTGATCGTGTCCGATGCGGCTTCGAGGCTGGACGACAAATGAACGAGTTCCATGGAGCGCCGACTGAGCGACTCGTCGAGTTCCTGTTGGCCGATTTTCGCCAGGTAGAGCTTTATGTCGAAGTGAGATTTTTTGATCGCCTTGTCTTGCGCGGCGATGGCTTTTGCCTGGTCGGGGTTGAATGTGTCGTATTGCGGGATCACCGCGATGAGCATGTGCTCGATGTGTTGGCCGACAGCCAGGAGTTCGCGTGCAGTGCAGTCCAGAGCGCGTTGTGGTTTGGAGACGGCGTTCTGGTCGAGGGCGCTGATGGGTTCCAGTCGTGTGACGGACGGTGATCGCGCGGGCGTCAGACGTGCGACAAACGACGTGACCAAGCCGACAAAAGGCAGGGCGGCAACGGCCAGCACGGCGTTGAACGCGAGATGCACGTTGATCGCTTGTTGTGCAGGGTGTGCACCGAGGAACGCGTACCAGTGTGGTTGCGCGGCGAGGATGTAGGCGGCGCCAACGGCCCCACCACCACGGAGCAATAGGTTTGACAACACCATGTGCCTGACATCGAGCGGCGCTGACAGGGTCAGGATATGGGCGATGAACGCACCGCCGAGGTTGGCGCCCAGCACCATTGCGACGCCCGCGTTCAACGGCAGAACAGACTGACCAACCAGGGTCACAAACAAGAGCACGGCGGCCACGCTTGAGTGAACCGCCCAGGCGAACACGGCGCCGATAGCAAACGCGGTGAGCAGGTCATTGCCCAGGTAGCTGACCACGGCGTGCGTGTTGGGGTTGGACAGGATGGGTCCGGTTGCTGCCCGAATCATGTCCAGAGACACAAAAATGAGCGCAAGTCCAATGACGATGCGGCCGGTCGGGCGCCCGACACCTGAACCCCGCAGAAACAGACTGATCCCCAGTAACAACAACACCGGCACCAGCAGCGGTTGGCGCGTGACGAGCAGTTGCGTGACCAGTGCGGAACCGACGTCCGCTCCCAACAACATGGCAAGCCCGACCGCTGCTGTGAGTCTGCCGTGTTTTGCGACAAAGTGGGAGACCAGCACCGCGACTGCGGTGGCACTTTGCAGGCCCAACGCTGCGAGCAGCCCGGAACCGGTGGCCATGAACCGGTTCCGCGCAGACTGGCGTATCCAACTTCGCAAGGGGTTGGAGAACCCGCGTTCGACGCCCGTGCGTACCAGACGTACGCTCCAGATCAGCAATGCCGCTGCGCCTGCGATGTGGATCAGAAAGACGATGAAAGGGTGTTCTGCCACGTGGTCTATCGGGTGAATTCGATACAGGGTCGGATGAAGTCAGTTGAACGGGTGCGGCCCAGTCCCCGGCTGGGGTCCGATCCGAACACTGGTGAAGCTGCCGTCCCAGCGGTGCAACACGCCGCCATCGTCACGGTCGAAATAGCCGACCGGTGCCTCGGGGCGGGTATCGAGTTCGAAATTGCTGCAGGTTGAAG
The DNA here is from genome assembly GCA_039196715.1 of Pseudomonadota bacterium. Classification (NCBI taxonomy): domain Bacteria; kingdom Pseudomonadati; phylum Pseudomonadota; species Pseudomonadota bacterium. The sequence continues at coordinate 18,500 of JBCCUP010000072.1, read as the reverse complement.
GCGCTGAGAAGGCGAGGTGGCCGCCGACATCGGAGACGAACAGGCTGTGGACGTGTCCGCACAGAATCCGGACGTCACCTTGTGCGTGTGCCATCACATCTCGGAATGCCGCGCGGTTTCTGAGACAGATCGCGTCCATGAATGCGATGCCGGTACGAAAAGGGGGATGGTGAAGCGCGATCAACGTGGGACGCTTGCGTGCCGCACGCAGTTGGCTTTCCAGGTAGGCGAGTGATTCTTCGCTCAAGCGGCCAAAGCCCTGACCTTCGACCAGCGTATCGAGCCCGACCACAGTCAGCTCGCCAATGTGGCAACGCCAGTTCAGGTGGCCCGTGGTGGGCAGGTAGCCGTCGACCACAAACGCGTCGCGCATCGGTTCGCGCGCGTCGTGGTTGCCCGGAATGACGTACACCGGAACACCGAGCGGAGACATCAGCTCGCGAAACTGCGCGTAGCTTTCTGGACTGCCGTCGTCGCTGATGTCACCGGTTACGAGTATGGCGTCAAGTGTGCCCCACTGCGTGTGTGCGCGCTGGATCCGCTTCACCATCCGCTCGAGCGGCTGGTGTGTGTTCAGGCGACCGGACACCAGCGCCCCTGTGCGTGCGAGGTGGGTGTCCGACAGGTGCAGAACGGTGGTCATTTGATGCCGGCTCTGAGGAAGGCTTGAACAAACTGACGCTGAAAGACCAGAAACGCGATCAGAAGCGGCGCCACCGACATCATCGTCGCGGCTGAGATGACACTGATGTCCACGCCGTTCTCCGGCGCACCGAAAATGGACAAACCGACGGTCAGGGGCCGAGTGTCAGGCGAGTTGGTGACAATCAGTGGCCAGAGAAAGTTGTTCCAGTGCGTCGACACGGAGACCAATGCGTACGCGAGATAGGTGGGTTTTGCGAGCGGGACGTAGACCCGCCACAGGATGCCAAGCAAGGTGCACCCCTCGATGCGCGCCGCTTCGTGCAATTCGATGGGCACCGATTTGAACGATTGACGCATCAGGAATATGCCAAAGGCACTTGCCATGTAGGGCATTCCGACGCCGAAGAGTGTGTCGAACAAACCAAGCCGCGAAACCATCGCGTAGTTCTCAACGATCAACACTTCCGGGAGGATAAACAACTGCATCAAGACCAGGATGAACACCAGATCCTTTCCTGGGAACTGCAGTTTGGCGAAGGCGAATCCGGCCAAGGTTGTGAAAAAGAACTGCCCTATCAGCACGATCGTGACGAGCAGAAAGGTGTTCAGGAAGTAACGGAGCCAAGGTGCACCCGCCCAGGCCGTGCGAAAGTTGTCGAGCGTCCACGCGGACAACAGATCAAAATTCACCGCGTCCGACGTCGTGTGAAAAGCAGCCCAGAAAGCGAAGAGAAGCGGCGATACCCACACAATCGCGAGCACGATGGCGCCCAGGCTATCCAGTGCGTGGCTCAACTTGCTCACTGGTAGTGTGTCCGCTTGTCGAGGTAGAAGAATTGCACAGCGGCGACGATGCACAACACAGTCAGGACCAGAATCGTCAGTGCTGCAGCGTGGGGCGCGTCGAAGAATGCAAACGCCATTTCCCAGATGTAGTAGAGGATCAACTTGGAGGCGTCCGAAGGCCCCCCCTTGGTCAGAATGAACAGGTGGTCGATCAGTTTGACCGAGTTGATCATCGCGTTGACCATGATGAAGAGTGTTGTCGGCATCAGCAGCGGCAACACGATGCGTCGGGTGTAGGTCCAACGGCTGGCGCCTTCGATATCCGCAGCTTCTTTCAGGTCGGCGGGTATGGTCTGCAGGGCAGCGAGATAGAAGATCATGAAGAATCCCGCTTCTTTCCAGATCGTGACGATCACGACCGCCCAGAGCGCGGTGTCGGGTTGGCCCAGCCAATTCACCGACGGCAGGCCGAACAGCGAGCCAATCTTGTCCAGCACGCCAAGACCCGGCGTGTAGAAAAACAACCACAGGTTGGCCGCTGCGATCATCGGCAACACGGTGGGCGTGAAGTAGGCGGTGCGAACAAAACTGCGGGCAGAGATGTTTGCGTTGGCCCAGAGGGCCATGGCGAGGGCGATACCGATCGATACCGGAATCGTGACCGCGGCATAGAACAGGTTGTTCTGGACCACCACCCAGAAGGTCGGGTCCGCGAACAGATCGGCGTAGTTCTCAAGGCCGATGAATTCGCTTGGCCTCCGGCGCGTGCCCCGTGAGAAGAGACTGGACCACAGCGTGGCAATGGATGGGTAAAACGCAAACACCGACAACATCACTGCCGCAGGTGCGAGCAAGAGCCAGCCGTAAATGGCGTTGCTGCGATGTTCGGGTGTCGTGTTTTTTTGCATCGGGTTAGCCTGGTGGTGTTGACCGGCTCCCGTGTGGAGCCGGTCACAACGCGTCTAGCGGTAGGCTTTCAACAAACGATTTGCAGCAGATTGGGCCTCACCCAAGGCGTCTTCAGCGCTCTTGGAACCGGTCAGTGCCGATTGAATGGCATTGTTCAAACCGTCACGAACCCGCGCCGTTTCGAAGGTCGAAAACTCCGCGACCGCGTTTTCCAACTGGTTTCGAGCGACCAACGCAGGCGGGAAATCCGCGGTGTAGGATTTCAGGGCGTCGGTCTCGTAAGCCGCGGGAGAGACGCCCATGTAGCCGGTGGCAATCGACCAGGCAGCAGCTTGCTCGGGAGAGGTCATGAACTGGATCAACTTCAGCGCGGCGGCACGCTCTTCGTCTGAAGTGTCTTTGAACACGTAGAAATTACCGCCACCGGTCGGTGACCCCTTTCGCACGTTGGCTGGCAACTCGGCAACACCAAAATCAAAACTGGCGTTGTTCTTCACCGCAGTGAGGTTGCCTGTCGAGTGCCACATCATTGCGGTCTGGCCTTCGAGGAAGGCCTGGCGCAGCGTGCCCCACTCGACTGTACCCTCGGGCATGATGCCGTGCTCGGCCGAGAGTGATTTCCAGAAATTCAATGTATCGACGACGGTGTTGTCGTCGAAGAACGTGGTCAGCCCGTCATTCGACATCACTTCCTTACCGTTTTGGATGGCGAGGGCCTGGAACATCCAGTACGGGTAGCCGGTCGAGGGAATCATCAAACCGTAGGTGTCGTCGTTGGTCAGCGCTTTGCCCATGCTGATCAGCTCGTCCCAGGTTGTCGGCGGGGCATCCGGATCCAGTCCCGCCGCACGAAACTGGTCCTTGTTGTAGTAGGCGACGATGGTTGAGCGTTGAAATGGGATACCCCAGGTCTTGCCTTCGATCTTGCCGTTTGCCATCAGTGCGGGGTAGAAACTCTCCAACCAGCCCGCGTCTGACACCATGTCGTCAAACGGCAGGATCAGGTCCTGCTCGATCAGATCGTAGGCGTCGATGGAGAACATCACGGCAAGTTGCGCTGGCTCGCCCGAATTGAGCGCGGACAATGCGCGTACACGCGTGTCGTCGTAGTTCCCCGAATACACGGCATTGACGCTGATGTCAGGGTTGGCCGACTCAAATTCGGACACGATGCTGTCAACCACCTCGGTCAAGGCGCCGCCCACCGCGATGGGGTAGTACATGGTCAACTCGGTCTGGGCCGCAGCCGGCAGTGCCATCCCAGTGGCGAGTACGGCCGCGAGGCCGAGGTGTCTCAGGTGTTTCACAATGCAGTCCTCCTTTGGACGTGGTGCTGGTGGGAGCGCGCTGCGCTCACAGTCTCTCGCCTGCACCGTCAAAGGTGTGCAGGTCTCGGTCTTCGAAATGGATGTCGACGTCTTCGCCAGCCGACATCAAGGAGAGCCCGGGTTGCAATAGGCACAAGCCGTTTGCACCAGGGTGCTCGAGGCTGATCAAGGTCTCTGCGCCAAGAAACTCCGACTCCATGACGCGGCAAGACAACCGACCGTGGCCCTTTGGAACCTGGGAGACGTGTTCTGCGCGCAAACCGAGCGTGAGCCCTTTTTCGAAACCCGACACTTTGCCTGAATCGATAAGTGCCATCGGTGGCGCGCCGACAAAGCTCGCCACAAAGGTGTTGGTCGGTTTGCTGTACAACTCGCTTGGCGTACCGATTTGTTGGATGCGGCCGTCGCGCATCAGAACAACCTTGTCCGCCATGCTCATGGCTTCGGTTTGGTCGTGGGTGACGTAGACCACCGTGATACCCAGTTCGCGCTGTAGCTTCTTGATGTCCTTTCGAACCGAGTGACGCAGTTTCGCATCGAGGTTCGACAGCGGTTCGTCCATCAGGCACAGCTTCTGACCTGCGACGATTGCGCGAGCGAGAGCAACGCGCTGACGTTGCCCGCCAGAGAGTTCACCGGGCTTGCGGTTCTCCAAGCCCTCGAGACCCGTGATTCGAAGGGCGCGCGCGAGTTTTTCACGGCGATCATCACGTGGCACGCGTCGGACCTTGAGCCCGAACACGACGTTCTCCGCGACCGAGAGGTGCGGGAACAAGGCGTAGGATTGAAACACCATGGACAGGTTGCGGTCGGACGCCGCACTGTGGGTGACATCCCGTCCGTCGATGGTGATGTGTCCGCTGTCGGGCGACTCCAACCCTGCGAGGAGGCGGAGCGATGTCGACTTTCCGCAACCTGACGGCCCGAGCAGTGCGACGAACGCGCCCTGTTCGATTGTCAGGGAAATGTCCTCGACACCGAGCTGTCCGTTCCACCGTTTGGCGATACCGTCAAGGACGACAAAGGGTGACTCTGACATGTTAATCCCGCTCGGCCAGCACAAGCCGGCCATCGAGCTGATCGAGAAGGGCAGCGTAGGCGGCACCGGGGTGACGATCGAGAATCACGTGGTCGATGTCGAGCAATGACTCACCGATTGCGGGTGCTGTTCGACCGAACTTCGTGTTGTCCAACACCAGCATGGATGCGCGAGAGTTCTCTCGAATGCGCTGTCTTGTCTGTAGCTCCGCGACATGAAACTCCATGAGCGCACCGTCCTCGGCGACACCGGCCGTGCCGAAAATGCTGATATCCGCGCGGTATCGGCTGAAGAGCTTCAAGACATCGTCGCCGAGGATGTCTCGATCGGGCAGGCGCAGCTCGCCGCCGGGCAAGATGATGCGGTTGGACACCTCCTCGCTCAGTGCCATCGCCGCGCTGAGGTTGTTGGTGATGACGGTGAGGTTGGTGTGACGGTGCAGGGCACGCGCGACCTCAAGCGGCGTCGAACCGATCGAAATGAACACGGTGGCACCGTTGGGGACCAACTCCGCAGCCGCTTGGCCGATATCGCGCTTGCCCATGACATTGGTGCCCGCTCGCTGGTCAAACGGCGTGTTGAGGCGTTCGGCATCCAGCTCCACGCGACCGTGCTTGCGCCTCAGGGTGTCCCCTTCGCACAACTTGTCGATGTCGCGCCGGATGGTTTGCGTTGACACGTCCAGGATCTCCGCCAGGGCGCCGACCGAGATGGCACCGCGATCCCGCACGATCTCGGCGATGCGTTCACGGCGCTGACGCTTCTTGTTGCTCATCCGAACCTCGCTGTCTGGCCTGTTGAGATTACGCGTCTTACAGCAAAAAAACAACAAAACCACATAAAAAAGTCCTTTTGGTTTAGGAAATGTACAAATAATGCTTAGATTGCTGCTAAAAATGTCGTATTGGCGTTTCTATGGGCTTGAAACGGCGCTAGACTGTCGCGACGAATCGCTTTGAGCCGGGCATCGGAACCGATATCGCGCAATCCACGTCATGCTGAACACTCCCCTGATTTTCGATCGTTACCAACAAGTCCGGGAACGGGCGCCGCGCGCAACAACAGGCATGGCGATTCGCGATGTCGGTTCGCTGCTGGATCTCGTCCACGACATCGACGCGTTTGTGTTTGATGCCTTTGGCGTTCTGAACGTGGGCAACACGCTGATCGAGGGTGCCAGTGCACGTCTGCGTGAGTTGCGCGCGCTCGGTTGCCGGATTCGCATTCTCACCAACGCGGCGAGCTACGACCACGCTGCGGCCGTCGCCAAATTTCAACGCTTCGGCCTGTTGGTTGCGGAGGACGAGATCGTGACCAGCCGGCAGGCGGCTATCACGCACCTGGATTCGCGTGCGTGGGGGGTGATCGCCGCGCCGGATGACCAGCTGTCAGACCTGAGGTGCCGCGTGACCCGTCTGGAGGACGATCCCGCTGCCTACGACGCTGTCGACGGTGTGTTGTTCCTGTCGTCATCGGGTTGGACTGATGCGCGTCAGCGGGTGCTGTGCCAGTCGCTCTTGGACGCACCGCGGCCGGTACTGGTGGCCAACCCTGATTTGGTTGCACCACGCGACGATGGATTCTCGCTCGAGCCGGGCCACTATGCGCACCTGTTGATTGACAAGGGTGTCGAGTCCGTCCGGTTCTTTGGCAAGCCGTATCCCGAGGTGTACCAGTTGATCGAGGCGTCTCTGCCCGGTGTGCCAGCGGCCCGTATCGCCATGTGTGGCGACACACTCCACACTGACATCGTTGGCGCTGCGGCCCGCCATTGGCGCACCGTGCTCGTGACGCAGGACGGCTTGTTTGCTGGCTACGAGACCCGGTTCTTTTGTGAGGAAGCGGGCCTCTTCCCCGACTGGAGAGTCGCTCGAATCTGATCGCTTGCTGGCGTTGCCCTCCGGCGTGTGCGTGCGTAGAGGCCGGGTTGTCAGTGCAACGCCCTTGACCTCAGAACGGCGCCTCGACGTCGCCCATGCGCACGTAGACCGATTTCATCTGGCTGTAGTGCGCCACCGCGTTCTTCGAGTTCTCCCGGCCCACGCCTGAGAGCTTCGACCCGCCGAAAGGCGCCTCGACCGGCGCGTCGTTGTAGGAGTTGATGAAACAACTGCCGGCGTCGAGCTCCGCGATCACGCGGTGTGCGCGCGAGATGTCCCGCGTGAACACACCGGCGGACAAGCCGAATTCGGTGGCGTTGGCGCGCGCGATGACGTCGTCTTCGTCGTCGAAGTCGAGCACCGACATGACCGGGCCAAAGATCTCCTCGCGCGCGATGGTCATGTCGTCGGTGACATCCGCAAACAGGGTTGGCTCGATGTAGAAGCCCGGTCGGCCAAGACGTTGACCGCCGTACACCAGTCGCGCGCCTTCGGCCCGGCCCTTATCGATGTAACCGAGCACGATGTTCATCTGGCGTTCCGACACCATCGGGCCGAAGTTGACGCGTTCGTCCTGCGGGTCGCCGAGCTCGGCGGTGGCGAGGCGTTCGGCCATGCGCGCGAGAAAGCGCTCCTTGATGCCGGATTGGACGAACACGCGGGTGCCGTTCGAGCACACTTGGCCGCTCGAGTAGAAGTTCGCCAACACGGCGCCACCGACGGCGTTGTCGAGGTCGGCGTCGTCGAAGATGATCAGCGGTGACTTGCCACCGAGTTCCATCGTCACGTGCTTGATGCCTTCGGCGGCCGCGGCGTAGACCTTGCGCCCGGTCGGCACGCTGCCGGTCAGCGAGACCTTGTCTACGCGCGGGTCGGTGACGAGCTGCGCGCCGACATCCCCGAGTCCCTGGATGACGTTGTACAAGCCCGGCGGCAGGCCCGCCTCGACCAGGATCTCGGCGACCTTGAGTGCGCAGATCGGCGTCGTCTCCGACGGCTTGAACACCATACTGTTGCCGCAGGCGAGCGCCGGCGCGCCTTTCCAACACGCGATTTGCGTGGGGTAGTTCCAGGCGCCGATGCCGACGCAGAGCCCGAGCGCCTCGCGGCGCGTGTAAACCCAGTCGTCACCGAGCTGAACGTGCTCGCCGGTGAGGCTGCCGGCGAGGCCGCCGAAGTACTCTAGCGCGTCTGCGCCGCTGGTCGCGTCGACGTAGAGTGTTTCCGACAACGGCTTGCCGGTGTCGTAGGTCTCCAGCACCGAGAGTTCACGGTTGCGTTCCCGCAGGATGTCCGCGGCGCGGCGCAACACCCGGCCGCGTTCAGTGCCCGGGGTTTTCGCCCAGGCCCGCTGCGCGGCCTTGGCACTCGCCAGCGCGCGCTCGACGATGGCTGGCGTGGCGGCGTGGACGCGCCCGATGGTCTCTCCGCTCGCGGCGTAGACGATGTCGATCGGTGCGCCGCCGGTGTCCTCGACGTACGCGCCGTCGATGAAATGGCTGGCCGTGGGCTGAGCGGGGTGCATGGGCGGGTCTCTGCTGTCGGTGTGGGCGGTGTATAGCACGCTGCGGCTCGGCAGTGTGAGCCGGGCGGGCGACTGCGTCGCTTGCTGACCCTCAGGCTTCGCCAAAGCGTTCCTTCAACCACGCGATAAACGACTGCACCAACGGCTCGTCCACGCGCGCGTCGGGGCAGGCCGCGTAGAACGCCCATCCGGTCGGGATGCGCGTGTCGAAGGGGCAGACCAGCCGACCGGCCGCGATGTCCATGCGCGCGAGTACCGTGCGACCGAGCACCACACCACCGCCGGCTGCGGCGGCGTCCAACGTGTGGTCGGCGACGTTGAAAGCGATGCGGTTGCGTGGTTTCTTGCGCACGCCCACCGCCCGCAACCACGCCTCCCAGACGGGCAGGCGCAACTCGTCGCCGAGGTGGGTCTGGTCGTCGATCAGCGTGTGCTTGATCAGATCCGCCGGGGATTCGAGCGGATGTTCGGCCAGCCAGTGCGGGCTGCACATCGGTGTCAGGAAGTCGTCCGCGAGGTGCACGGTGGTGCAGCCGGGGTAGTGGCCCTTGCCGAAGCGGATGGCGACGTCGATGTCACTGCGTGGCAGGTCCACCAGCGTGAGGCTTGAGGAAATTCGGACGTCCGTGCCCGGCGCCCGCTCGAGGAAATCCAGCAGGTTCGGCGACAACCACTTGGCTGTGAAAGACGGGCCGCTCGCGACGGTGAGGGTGTGGGCGTCTCGCCGCTGTTGCAGTTGCAGTACGGCGCGGTCGATCAGCGCGAAGCCATCAGCGAGCTCGGGGTAGAGGCTGGCGCCCGCCGCCGTGAGGCTCACGGCGCGGTTGTGGCGTTTGAAGAGCTTGCGGCCGAGTTGACTCTCCAGTTGGCGCACCTGGTGGCTCAGCGCCGCCGGAGTCACATGCAGTTCTGCGGCGGCAGCCTGAAAACTCAGGTGCCTGGCGGCGGCCTCGAAGGCTCGCAGGGCGTTGAGAGACGGGCGTCGGGTGGTGCTCATAGATGAGAAAAACTTGTTTGAATTGGTCGATATTCGCGTTTGTTTTGCAAGCGCAGGGCCACTAGATTGCACCTCAACGGCCGACAAAGCCAATGAATCTCTGAGGAAACGAGCCATGAGCATGCAACGTGATGACTTCAGCGGACTGCCTGATATGACATCCGGCACAATAATTACTCATGTGAACAAGGCGCGTGCACTGCGCAGCCGGACGCTCTGGAACTGGTTGCGGCGTGCGCCGCGCCAGCGCCACGTGCCAGCCGCCGAGGTGATCCCATTCGAGGCACAGCCGACACCCGTGCGCACGCCCGCCGCCGCGGGCCACCGCACGGGCCCCGATTGCATTCGCTACGCGGGCTAGGGGCTCAGTCGTCCGTGCGCCGGCGGCTTGCCTTGAGCTTGCTGCGTACGGATTTGGCCTTGAGCCGGCGTTCCTGGCTGGCTTTGGTCGGGCGGGTCTTTCGCCGCACTTTTGGCCGTTCGAGCGCCGCGCGCACCAGCTCTGCGAGGCGCTCGCGCGCGGCTTCGCGGTTGCGCAACTGGCTGCGGTGGTTGTCGGCCACGAGCACGACCTCGCCGTGTTGCGTCCAACGGTGACCGGCCAGGCGCTTGAGTTGCTGCTTGGCCCAGGCTGGCAAGTGCGGTGAGCTCGCCGCCGCGAATCGCAGCTCGACCGCTGTTGACACTTTGTTGACGTGCTGGCCGCCAGGCCCGCCGGCCCGTTGAAAGCGTTCGACCAGTTCCCAGTCGGCAAGTGTCACAGTGTCTGTGATGTGGAGCGGCATGCCAGAGTGTTCAGTCGCCCGGTTCGAATTCGCGTTCCACCGCGAGGGTGTAACGCATCGCGAAAAACGCAGCGGCGCCGGTGGCGAGCATCAACCAGAACAGCGGTGCCGGCCCGGTCTCTGGCCCGAGCAACACGCCGGCCAGCATCGACAGCGCCGCACCGCCGCCGATTTGCAGGCTACCGCCGAGCCCGGCTGCCGAGCCCGCGAGCTTCGGGCGCACGCTGATCATGCCGGCGCTGGCGCTCGGCAGGGTCATGCCGTTGCCGACGCCCAGCAGGATCAGCGGCACGAAGTAGGCCGCGGGGTGGTGCACGCCGAGGTAGTGGAAGGCGAGCGACAGCGCGGGGCCGGCCAGCATGGTGGCGTTGCCGTAGCGCAGCATCGGGCCGACACCGAGCGAGCGGGCGAACCGCCCGGTGATGTAGTTGCCTGCCATGTAACCGAAGGCCGTGATACCGAAATACAAGCCGTAAACAGACGGTTTGAGTCCGAGGTGGGTCTCGGCCACGTAGGGCGCGCCGCCGAGGAAGGCGAAGAAGCCGCCCGAGGCGAAGGCCATTGTGCCGCAGTAGCCCCAGAATCGCCGGCTGCGCACCAGCTCCGGGTAACCTCGAAATTGCGCCCCGATGCTGTCGCTGCGGTGCCGGTTGGTCTCGCCAGCGTCGAAAAAGCAGAACACCACGGCGAGCGCGGCGGTGGCGACCATCAGCCAGAAGCTCGCCTGCCAACCGTAGGCTTCTTCGAGGAAACCGCCGATGGCCGGTGCGAGCATCGGGACCACCGCCATGCCCATGGTCACGTAGCCGATGACACTCGCGGCCTCGGCCTGGCCGTAGAGGTCGCGGATGGCGGCGCGGCTGACCACCAGACCGACGATGCCGCAGCCCTGCACCACACGGCCGAAAAGAAACCACTCGATGGTCGGGGCTGCGAGGCACACGAAGCTGCCGACCAGCATCAGCACGAAACCCGCTATCAGCGCCGGCCGGCGACCGTAGCGGTCGCTCAAGGGGCCGAACACCAACTGCAGGGCGCCGGTGGCAGCGAGGTAGAGCGACACTGCAAGTCCGGCAACCGCGTACTCGGCGTCGAAATGCCGCGCGATGCCGGGCAGGGACGGCAGGAACACGTTCATGCCGATCGCGCCGACCCCGGCCAACACCACGAGGGTGGCGACGTGCGGCGGCGTGCTGCGATCGAAGAATCGGGTGGTGTGCGATGCCATGGTCAGCTGTGTGCGCCGCGTGCCCGAGCTTGGGCTGCATGGCGGTAGAAACGAATGAGTCGGGGCAGGGGGCAAACGGGGTGCTAAGCTGCCCCGGGTAGCGCGGCCACCCACGGAGCATACGCCAAATGGCGGACCACCACAGCAATGCACTCGGGCAACCGATCGGTGCACCGCTCGGCGACTGGCAGCCGCCAGCGTGGCCCGCGCACGAGGCGCTGTGCGGCGCCTGGGCGCAGCTCGAACCGCTCAGTGCGGATCGGCACGCGGCCGCGCTCTTCGCCGCTTACGCCGAGGATGTCGATGGCCGCAACTGGACCTACTTGCCGTACGGACCCTTCAGTGATGTCGACGCGTTCTCGGCCTGGGTGCGCGCGAACACGCGCGCGCCAGACCCGCAGTTCTACGCCGTGCGCGAGCGGCGCACCGAGCGGGTGCTGGGTGTCGCAAGCTTCCTGCGGATCGCACCGGAGGCCGGCACGATCGAGGTCGGCCACATCCACTTCGCACCCGCCGCGCAGCGCACGCCCGTCTCGACCGACGCGATGTACCTGATGATGGCGCACGTCTTCGCCGCGGGCTTCCGACGCTACGAGTGGAAGTGCGACGCACTCAACCAGGCGTCGTGCGCCGCCGCGGCGCGGCTCGGCTTCCGCTTCGAGGGCACATGGCGGCAGGCCACCCACTACAAGAGCCGCAACCGCGACACCGCGTGGTTTGCCGTCGTGGACCGGGACTGGCCGGCGCTCGACGCCGCCTACCGGCGGTGGCTGCACCCGGACAACTTCGATGCCGAAGGCCGACAGCGACAGGCGCTGTCCGCGCTGACGGCCATTTCACCCCCTGAAGCGGAGACGACACCGTGATCGAGCGATTTGACACCAACCAGCGCATGAGCCAGCTCGTGCGCCACAACGGCACCCTCTACCTGGCTGGCCAAGTCAGCGAAGGCGACTCGGTGGCCGCGCAAACCCAGGGCTGCCTCGACAAGGTCGATGCGTTGCTCGCCAAGGGCGGCTCGAGCCGCGACAAGATTTTACAAGCCGTGATCTGGCTCGACAGCATGGAAGACTTCGCCGAGATGAACGGCGTCTGGGACGCCTGGGTGCCTGAGGGTGCGGCACCGGCACGGGCTTGCGGTGAGTCCCGCCTCGCACGCTCGGACCTGAAAGTCGAGGTCACGGTGATCGCCGCCTGCGATGACTGAATCCGCTGCGGCGCCGAGTTGGTCCAAGGCCGACGGCCGGGCGCTCACCGCCGTCGCAATCCACTTCGTGATCAACGGCGCGGTGCTCGCCTCGTGGCTGCCGCGCCTGCCGGAAATCCGCGACGCGCTGGGCGTGAGCCTGGCGACGGTCGGGCAAGCGATCATGCTGGCGGGCGTGGGCGGCTTGCTCGCGAGCGCCACCGCGCACCGGGTGATTGCCCGCTTCGGGACCCGACGCGTGATGGTGGTCGGGACGGCCGGTTTGCTGGTCTGCCTGCCGCTGGTCGCCCTTGCCCAGAGCGTCTGGGTGCTGGTGCTCGTGCTCGCAAGTCTCGCGGCGATCGACGTCTGCATCGACATCGCGATGAACATGCAGGGGTCGGCGCTGAGCGCGCGCCGCGCGACGCCGGTGATGAACCGCCTGCACGGCATGTGGAGTGTCGGCACAGTGGTCGCGGGGGCGGGTGCCGCGATGCTCGCGGCGGCCGCTGTGCCGTTGCTCTGGCACCTCATCGCGGTGTCGCTGTTGATGGTTTGTGCGCTGAGTTTCACCGCGCGGCACGTGTTGGCGGTCGACGCGCCGCCGCCTGCGCCCGACACGTCGCAGGTTGGCGGCACGGGTGGGCGCTCGTTGTGGGTGTTCGGCCTGCTCGGCGCGGTCGCCATCGTCCCGGAGATGACCGCAACCGATTGGGCGGCGTTTCGCTTGCACGACGACCTCGGCGTTGCGCTCGGGCCGGCCAGCATCGGGTTTGTCGCCTTCACCAGCGGCATGGTCGCCGCCCGCTTGCTCGGCGACTTTGTGCTGGTGCGCGCGGGCCCGGCCCGCACCCTCAACGGCGCCTGTGTACTGGCGCTGGTCGGCTGCCTGCTCGCGGCCCTCGTGCCCGACCCGGTGTGGTCGTGCCTGGGTTTTGGCCTCTCGGGCATCGGCGTGTCGGTGTTGTTTCCGGCCATCTACGACGCCGCGGCGCGGCGGCCCGGTCAACCCGGTGCCGCGCTCGGCGCCATGACCGCCGGCACCCGCCTCGGTGCCGTGGTCACGCCGTTCGCGGTCGGCAGCCTCGCGGAAGCCGGCGGCCACGTGGGCGTCGCCATGGTCGCGGCGGTGGCACCGGCCCTCGCGGCGGTGTGGTGGTGCTCCCGACCCTGAACGGCCGAGTTCGCCGCTGCGGGCGGCCGGGTTTGTTAGGCTGTCGCCATGTGGCCCGACAATGAACCCAGCTTGCTCAGCCAGGCGGAACTCGACACGCTGCACGCGCGCTTTGCCGAGAGTGACAGCGCTGCCGGGTTCGAACTGACGCCGGCGTTCGAGCCCTTCTCACAGCGCAACGACATCTTCACCCGCGCGTTCTGGGACGACACGGTCAAGAACGCGAAGACCGATGCGTTCTTCGCGAGCTACCGGTCGCAGTTCAGTGCACGCAGGGGCGACGGCTTCAGCCAGCGCGATTTCGCGCTGCGCAACGCAAGCTGGTCGGTGTCGGATGCGTTTTCCGAACGCCACGCTGCCGCGGGCGAACGCGACGGGTTTCAAGCACCGCTGTCCGTGGCGACCGCCGTGTCGGAGCACGCGGTGCCGTTGCGCGAGCCTGCTGTCGAAAGCGCCGAGATCAAACGGGTGGCTCGGCTGTTCGGCGCCGACCTCGTCGGCATCACCGAGGTCGATCTGCGCTGGCACTACGCGGCCCGGGTCGACACCCGCGACCTGTCGCCCGCCGACAACGCGCTGCCCGAGGGCCTAACCCACGTGATCGTGATGGGCCACGCGATGGACCGTGCCCTGGTCGACACCTACCCGTCGGCGCTGGCCGGGGCCTCGACTGGCCTCGAGTACTCCCGCGAAGCTGCGATCGTGACGCAACTGGTCAGCTACCTCCGCGGGCTCGGCTACGACGCCGTCGGCTCAATGAACGACACGGCGCTGGTGGTGCCCTACGCGATCAAGGCCGGTCTCGGGGAGTACGGGCGCAACCAGATGGTGCTGACGCCGGCGTACGGCCCGCGGGTGCGGTTTTCCAAGGTGTTCACCAGCCTCACGCTCGCCCCGGATGCACCGCGCGTGCAGGGTATTCATGCCTACTGTGAGCAGTGCGATGTGTGCGCACGGGCTTGCCCGCCGAAGGCCCTGCCGGACGGTCCACCGTCGGAAGTCAGGGTCAACGTGTCCACACTCACGGGCGTTCGCAAGTGGAGCGCGAACGCCGAAAAGTGCTTCGGCTACTGGGCGAGCCTCAAATCCGACTGCGCGATCTGCATGCGCGTCTGCCCCTTCAACCGTGGTCAGGGGCTGGCCGACCGGCTCTGGTTCCGCCTCGCCACCGGGCGGTGGCGTCGGCTCGCACGCTGGTGGGCTGAGCGGCGTGGTACCCGTGCGCGCCTCAAACCCGTACAGTGGTGGCGCAACCTGAGCGAGGAACGACGCGCGTGAGTGTCACGGTGGAACGCAACGGGCGCACGCTGTGGCCCTGTGTGTCTTTCCTGCTGGTGCAGGACAACCGGATCCTGCTCGAGACCCGGCGGCTCGACAAGGCCAGTGATCCCGGGCTTGTCGCGGTGCCTGGCGGGCACATGGAACCCGGGGAAGACGAGGGTGCGACGCTGGCGCGCGAACTCGAGGAAGAGCTCGGCGTGCGGGCGCTGGCGTCGCACTACGTGTGTTCCTTGTTGCACCCGACGACGACTGAATTGCAGTGGATTCACTACCACGCCGTGACGGCGTGGAGCGGTGAAATTCAGGCCCTGGAAGCGGCGCGGGTCGATTTCCACCCGCTGGACGGGCCGTTGCCGATCGACGTGGCGGCCGACCGTGTCGCGGTGGCCGAGTGGCTGCGGTTGCGCGATCAGATCAGGACGGACGCGTCCTGAAGCCAGATCGGCATGCGGTCAAGCAACCAGTCCTCGGCGACCCGTTGCCAGTGGAACCAGAGTGCCACACCGACGAACAGCAACACCCCGCCCATGACCGGCTTGGCGTAGGGCATCAGGCGCTGCAGGCGCGCGCGGCGGGCCATGATCAGCTCGCGTGAGCCGTAGCTCAGCGCCAGCAGCACCACTGCCACACCGATGCCAAAGGCCAACATCGTGGCCGCGGCCTGGCCGAGGTGCTCGCCGCTCGCCGCGAGGCCGATCGCGCCGCCGAGGGTCGGGCCGACGCAGGGGCTCCACACCGCACCGAGCAACAACCCGATGCTGAACTGCCCGGCGACGCCGTCGCCCCCCTGGCGGTTGAGCTGGCGGTCGGCCACGCCCGCCAACGGCGCGCTGGCGCTCGCGAAGGCGGCCTGTAGCGGCGGTAGCAACAGCACCGCGCCGAAGACGATCATGACCCCCGCGGCGACCCGGTTCACCGTGTCGATGTCGAGTCCGACGAGGTGGCCGAAGGCAGTGACCCCGGTGCCGATCACGACGAAGGACACCACCAGGCCTGCTGCGAGCGCGAGTGGGCCGCTGCGCCCCTGCTGCAGGCTGCTGGCGATGATGATCGGCAGGAGGGGCAGCACGCAGGGGTTGATCAGCGTCAACATGCCGGCCAGGAGGGCCCAGAACAGGGTCATGGTTGCAGTCTCTTGTCAGGGCCCGGCCTCGCCGCGTGGGCGAAGCGGCTTGGCGCGGCGGAGCCGGCTCAGAGCATCGCGTCGAAGAGTGCCGCGATTTCCTTCTGGCCGGTGCCGGCGACGATGCGTCCGACTTCCTCGCCACCCTTGAACGCGATCAGCGTCGAGCGCCGGCGCACCTTGAAGCGCTTGGCGATCGAGGTGCCGCTGTAGCGGTCCCAGTCGGCGAACATGACCGTGACCGCCTGGTAGGACGGGTTATCGGCGCGCAACTGGCCGATCACGCGTTCCTGACGGCGGCAGGTGCTGCACCAGCTCGCTTTGAAATCGAGCAACACCGGCTCGCCCGCGGCGAGCTTCGCGTCGAAGGCAGCCTCGTTGAAATCCACGGCCGCGCGGGCCGGGGCGGTGAGCAACCCGACCCCGCTAGCAGCGAGACCGGCGATAAAGTGGCGACGAGTCAACATGGAGTGAATCCTTCGGGTTACCGCATCTGAAGTGTGTACACCCGGTAGACGGCACCGCAAGCAAAAATATCCCGTGTACGGGGTAGCCCGTAGCCGCCAACGCAGCGTCAACGGCCCGTCGGGCGCTGCGCCTGCCGTGGGGTCATGGCTGCGGTGTGTGGCGGTGCCAGGGTACCTCGATGGGCTCGAGCGGCGAGTTGCCGAGGATGAGGTCAGCGGCCTTCTCCGCGATCATGATGGTCGGCGCGTTGAGGTTGCCGTTGGTGATTGTCGGCATCACGCTCGCGTCGACCACGCGCAGGTTGTCCACGCCGTGCACCTTGAGGTCGCCGTCGACCACCGCGCCGTCGTGGCTGCCCATCGCGCAGGTGCAACTCGGGTGGTAGGCGCTCTCGCCGTGGTTGCGCACGAACTCGAGGATCTCGTCGTCGCTTTGCACCTCGGCGCCCGGTTGCAGCTCCTCGTCGCGCAGCGCGTCGAAGGCTGGCTGCGCGAAGATCTCCCGCGTTTTGCGGATCGCTTCGACCCACTCGCGCTTGTCCTTGTCGGTGGACAGGTAGTTGAACAGAATCTCGGGCTTCTCGAACGGGTCGGCACTGCGGATGTGCACGTGGCCGCGCGCGTCGGAGTTCATTGGTCCGACGTGCAGCTGGTAGCCGTGCGTGTCCTTTGGCGCCGTGCCATCGTATTTGATCGCAATCGGCAGGAAGTGGTACTGCAGGTTCGGGTAGGTGACCTCGTCGTTGCTGCGGATGAAGCCGCCGGCCTCGAACTGGTTGCTCGCGCCGATGCCGGTCTTGAACAGGTACCACTTGAGGCCGATCACCGCCTGGTTGTACCACTTGAGCGACGAGTACAGCGAAATCGGTTGGCGACACGCCTGCTGCACGTAGACCTCGAGGTGGTCCTGCAGGTTTTCACCGACACCGGGCAAGGCGTGCTGCACGGCGATGCCGTGTTGCTCGAGCAAGCCCGGTTGCCCGATGCCAGAGAGCTCCAGCACCTGCGGCGAGTTGATCGCACCGCCGGAAAGGATCACCTCGCCGGCGTTGACCCGGCGCGTGTTGCCGCGCTGGCGGAACTCGACGCCGGTCGCGCGGCGACCCTCGAGCAGCACGCGTGTCACATGCGCGTGGGTTTCGATCGTGAGGTTCGGCCGGCTTCGGGCCGGGTCGAGGTGGCCGCGCGAGGTGTTGCAACGCTGGCCGTTGCGCACCGTCATGTCGAAGTGGCCAATGCCCTCCTGCTGGTAGCCGTTGACGTCGTCGGTGAACGGGTGGCCCGCCTGTTGACCGGCTTCGAAGAACGCCCGGAACAGCGGGTTCTCGCAGGCAGCGGTTGTCGTGGTCAGCGGGCCGCTGTCGCCACGGTAGTCGTCGCCGCCCTTGACGCGCGTCTCGGCCTTCTTGAAGTAGGGCAGGCAGTGCGCGTAACTCCAGTGCGCGAGTGCCTGGTCCTCGGACCAGCGCTCGAAGTCCATCGGGTTGCCTCGGATGTAGATCATGCCGTTGATGCTGCTCGACCCGCCGAGCACCTTGCCGCGCGGGTGGTAGATCCGACGGCCGTTCATGTGCGGCTCGGGCTCCGACTCGTACCACCAGTTGTAGGTCTTGCCCTGCAGCGGGAAGGCGAGCGCTGCCGGCATGTGCAGGCGGAAATCCCAGCGGTGGTCCGGACGCCCGGCCTCGAGCAGCAACACCCGCACATCCGGGTTGGCGGACAGGCGGTTGGCCAGCACCGACCCGGCGCTACCGGCACCGACGATGATGAAGTCGTAGTCTGCTTGCATGTCGATCACACTCACTGGGGCAGGGCGCTTGGCTGCGGCCCGATCGCGGTGATGGTGCCACAGCCCCGACCGCGCAACCGCACCCCGCGCGACGCCGTCGGTTCCCTGTGGACAGCGACCCTCATGGCCCAATCGGCACGCCGCCCAGCAATCCCAACTTGTGCATGCAACCAGACCGCTGCTAATATTCTCGGCTTGACGCGCCCGTAGCTCAGCTGGATAGAGTACCTGGCTACGAACCAGGAGGTCGGGAGTTCGAATCTCTCCGGGTGCGGCAAAATAAAAAAGCCCAGCATAGCGGGGCCATTTTATTTTTGCATATTAGAACTCGAACGCCCGACAGTTGAATAGTTGAGTT
>JBCCUP010000071.1 GCA_039196715.1 Pseudomonadota bacterium | reverse complement strand
TACGAGCGTTACCTGGCCCGTGGCTTCGAGCGCACCCAGGCCTTGGTGATCCTGGCGAGGAAGATCGCCAGGGTCGCGGTCAGCCTGCTGAAAACGGGCAGAGACTACGACCAGGCACTGTTGTTCGGCTCAGCGTAGAAAACACACAGAAAACGCTTGCTACGCACCATAGAATCTCCCACACGTGGCCTCTGAGCCTGTGGGAGCTCGGTCGTGGCGTAGCTACACCGAGCGATGGGAATGGACGGCGGCTTCGCGTTTAACGCCAGGCTTATTCGCCGAGTCTGGCTGCGCCAGGACGCGGCTCCCACGGCTGGCCTCTGAGCCTGTGGGAGCTTGGTCGTGGCGTAGCCACACCGAGCGATTGGAATGGACGGCGGCTTCGTGGTTAGCGCCGGGTTCATTCGCCGTGTCTGGCTTCGCCAGGACACGGCTCCCACAGTTGGCCCGGGATCGTGTGCGAGCTTGGTCGTGGCGTAGCCACAGCGGGCGATCGGGAAGTGCTTGCCCCGAACGCGCGCCGTGACTGGGCGCGCGCTCGGGCAGCGCCTTACAGCATGAGCTGGTAGGACACCGGGGTGTAGTGGAAGCGGTCGTCAGGTCGCGCCTCGACGTAGCCGATGCCCGGGAAAGGCATGTGGTAGCCGACGAAGGGGATCTTCTCGGCGGCCAACATGCCGAACAGGGCCTTGCGCGTCGCAGCGGCTGCGGCCTTGTCACGGTCAAACTTCACTTCCCAGTCGGGGAAGCCGACCGACCACAGGTAGTGGTTGGCCGCGTCAGCGATCAGCACGAGTTGCTCGCCACCCGACTCGAGTCGGTAGGCCATGTGGCCAGGTGTGTGGCCGAAGGTGGCGTGCGCGGTGATACCCGACACCACCGTGTCTTCCGCACCGAGGAAAGTCATGTTCTCCGCGAGCGGGCGAACCAGCTTGTCAAAGCGCTCGTTGCCCATCTGCGCCCAGGCATCGAATTCGACCTGACCGGTGACGTAGCGGGCGTTCGGGAAGGTCGGGCTGCCGTCGGCGGTGAGCAGGCCGCCGATGTGGTCACCGTGCATGTGGGTCAGGACGACGATGGTGACGTCCTCGGGCGCAATGCCGGCGGCGGCGAGTGGCGCGGTGATGCTGTCGGCGTTGAGGCCCGTATCGAACAGCACGGTGTCGGACCCGGCTTGCACCACGGTGGGTGTGAAGAAGAACTGCGCGGCGTCGACCGGCAGGAAGTGGGCACTGCTGACGGATTCGAAGGTCTCGGCGTCGACGTTCATGCCGAAGATGTTCTGCGGCGACTCGACGGTGCGGGTGCCCGCAAGCAAGGTGGAGACATTGAATTCACCCAACGCGAAGCTGTGCTTGATGGCGTTGGGCTGGGCGGCGGCGTGGCCGCCAGCGTGCGCGGTGGTGGCGGCGAGGCCTGCGGCCAGCGGGCCCAGGGCGGCGGTGGCCTTGAGCAGGGTGCGGCGCCGAAGCGCAGGGTCAGCGTGTTCAGGGTTCTGCGGCATGAGATCTCCTCCTGAGAGAGCGTCTTTGCGGGTGAGCAACACATCGTTGACGTGCATCCCATGCCGACACCTGAAACCGCCGTTGGTTCCAAGCGGCTCGTGGCCAGGCTGACAACGCCGGGCTCCGCGAATAACCTATAATGCAGGCGCGTCACCCGTTTCAGAATATCTTGGCGGCAACAACACAATGGCGCCACCGCCTTCGCCGGACTCCAGCAACGCGTGTGCACGCCATGCTTCGTGCAGGGCGAAAGGCATGGCGACGGGTGTCGCGAGCACGCCGTGTTGCAGAGCGTGCAGCGCGGCATCGGCCATGGTTTGATAACGCTCGGTATCAGCCATGTAGTGGAACAGGATAGGCCGCGACACGGTGAGCGATTTGCTTGCCAGCGTTGGCATGTCGATCGGATCAACCGGTCCGGAACTCTGCCCGAAATTCACCAGGTGGCCGCAGGGCTTGAGCACCGCGAGCGAGCTCGCGAAGGTGTCGGCACCGACCGAGTCGAAGACCACGTCCACGCCCGCACCGTCGGTGATGTCCGCCACGGCTTCAATCACATCGACGTCGCGATACAACACCGTGTGTGCGCACCCGGCTTGCCGGGCCCGCTCGGCCTTCGCGGCTGAACCCACGGTGCCAATCACGCGAGCACCGACGTGCGCCGCCCATTGACACAGCAAACGCCCGACACCGCCAGCGGCCGCGTGCACCAGCACCGTGTGCGCTGCCTGGACCTGGCAGACGCGCTGTACCAACATATCCACAGTCATCGCGCGCAGCAGGTTGCTCGCCGCTTGCACATCCGACACACCGTCGTCCAGGCGAACCGCGAGGGGCTCGGCCAACACGCGGTGCGAGGTGTAGGCGCCGTAGTGTGGCGTGACATAGGCGATGCGATCACCGGCCGCAAACCGCGTCACCGCGTCGCCGACCGCGTCGACCACACCCACCGCTTCGCACCCCGGGATACCGGGCAGCGCCAGCGTCTTGTACAAGCCCGATCGCACGTACACATCGTGATAGTTGACGCCGATCGCCGTCTGCCGAACGCGCAGCTCACCAGGTCCCGGCGTCGGGACATCCACGGCTTCGCACACCAGCGCCTTGGCGCCACCGTACTCTCGCACCACAATCGCCTCTGGCATGACGCACCCTCCTGTGCACGGTTTATGACAGCTTCGGATCCGGGTCTTCGGTGTTGCTCCCGCCCACTTGCACCAGCAGGTGGTGCAGGGTCGAGGCGGCCTCGCGAAACACCTTGGCCTGCTGGTACCCCGGGTCGTTGTACCACGCCTCGATGTCCGCCTGACTCGGAAACTCGAGCAACACCAGGCGACCACGGTACACCTCGCCCTCGACACACTCGACCGGCTCGCCGCGGGTCAGAAAACGCCCGCCGTGTTGCCTGACCAGCGGCGGTGTGCGGTCGGTGTATTGGCGGTAGGTGTCAGGGTCGGTGATGGTCATCATCGAAACAACGTAGGCCGGCATGGCAGCGTCCTCGTCAGCAAGCGAAGGCAGTCAGGCTCGGCACGCGGCGTTGGCAAGCGTTCGCAGGCCTGGGCGTCGGCGACATCCGACGGCGGTACGCCGGTCGCACGCGCGGTCTCGAGGATCGACAGGATGGTGTCGTACAAACCGTCGATCCGGCGCGGCGATTCGGCGCGCGTGACCTCAGAGAGGACTGCTGTCGACGCCCCCATCATACCGCCCGCGTTGACGACGTGGTCCAGCACGTAGACAAGCCCGCGCGCGGCCAGCGCCGCGCCGTGGCGGGGTTCGGCGAGCTGGTTGTTGGCGAGGCCACACACGCCACGCACGGCGCGTTCGGGCACCGTCCGGTCGGAGATCACGCCGCCGAGGGCACAGGGCACGAAGAGGTCTGCCGGGTGTGCGTGGATGGCCTCGGCGCAACCGCTGTCGCGCCGAAGCGCGATGGCATCCCGCGCCGCCGTCTCGCGCACGTCGGCGAACACCGGTTCGGCACCGTCGTTGAGCAGCTGGCACGCGAGGTCGCCACCGGTCTGGCCGAGGCTGTGCACGGCGACGCGACGGCCGCGCAGCTCGTCGCTGCCCCAGACGTGCCAGGCCAGGGCGCGCAGGCTGGCGAAGCCACCGCGCGGGGTGAAGAACGGCGGCTTGAAACCCGGCTCGCAGGCCGTGGCACGCGCGGACACGTCGTCGCAGCCCTCGGCGAGCGCGCCGGCGTCCCCCGGCCCGACGCCGACCTCGATGGCGATCCAGTCACGCTCCACCGCACCGACCGCAAGATCATCGCGACCGTGCAGGCCGACGCGCGCATCTCCGACGCCGAGCTGGCAGACCGCGTGGGTCTCTCGCCCACACCCTGCAGCCGGCGGGTCAAACGGCTGGAAGACGGCGGTGTGAACACCGGCAACGGCGCCCGCGTCGACCGGGCTGCGCTTGGCAACGGGGTCACGGTGCTGATCACGGTGTGCGTGTCGCAACCGACACCCGAGGCGATCTCGGCGTTTGGCGAGGCGGTGCAGGCGGCAGCGGAAATCACCCAGTGCCCGCTCGTGACCGGCAACCTCGACTGCATCCTGACCGTGCGCACGCGGGATGTGGACGCGTTGCGCGAGTGGGTGCTGACCGAGCTCAAGCGGATTCCGGCGGTCACCGAAACCGCGACAATGCTGGTGCTCGACACGGTCACATCGGTGGCGTGAGCGTCACGCCACATCAGGTCACCGTGAACTGCCCCATCATGCCGCGGTCCTCGTGCTCGAGAATGTGGCAGTGGTACATGTACGGGTGCGCCTCGCTCGCTTCGTAGTCGAAGCGCACGACGAACTCGGTCCAGCCGTCGTCGTCCAGCACCGCCGTGTCCTTCCAGCCGCGCTGGTCCACCGGCGCTGCCTCGCCCTCGATCTTATCGATCAGAAACGAGCAGCCGTGCACGTGGAACGGGTGGACGCCCTGGTTCGAGAGCACGCGCCAACGCTCCCATTCGCCCTTGTTGACCCGCTCGTTGATCACGCTCATGTCCATGACCGCGCCGTTGATGGTCATGTCCATCTTGACGTGCTCGCCGTGTTCGGTGTGCGCCATGCCGCCGTCGTGGTCCATGTCGAGGATGAAGTCACGGGTGCGCACGATCTCGGACGCCTTGGGCTCCGCGATCGTGACCAGTTGCTGCGGCATCGGCGCCCGGTGGGGTGTCAGGTCCGGGTTCGGGGCCAGGGTGAGCGCGGGCGGCGGCAGGGTTTTCTCAGACGAATTGAAGAGGTTCATGATGCCGCTCAGGATGCCCTCGCCCTCCTCGTCCCACTCGTCCTCGAACAGCGTCAGGAGGCCCGCCGGCATGCCGTCGGAGAGGTCGACGAGGATTTCGCAGCGTTCGCCCGGCGACATTTCCATGGTCGTCAGCGGCACAGGCGCAGCCATGAGCCCGCCGTCGGTTGCGATCTTGTGGAAGGTCCGGTTGTCGGCGAAGGTGACGATGTAAAAACGCGCGTTCGCGCCGTTGAGCAGGCGCAGGCGGACCAGACCCGCCGGCACCTCGGCCTCGGGTGACACCGCGCCATTGATCACCACGGTTTCACCCAACCAGCCGTCTTCGCCGGCGTCGTTGAGCGAATACACCAGCCGCCCCTCGGCGTCGAAAGTGCGGTCCTGGATGATCACCGGCAGGTCGTCGACGCCGTAGCGGCTCGGCAGGTCGAGGCCATCGGACTCGTCGTCGTCGATGATGATCATGCCGGCCAGTCCGCGGTAGACCTGGCTGCCCGTGCTGCCGTGGGTGTGCGAGTGGTACCAGCAGGTCGCGGCCGGTTGGACAATCTCGAGTGTCGGGTGCCAGACCTCGCCCGGCGCCATGGCAAGCTGCGGCCCGCCGTCAACGTCGCCCGGCACGTGCAGTCCGTGGCCGTGCACCGCGACGGCCTCGGCGAGGTCGTTCTGGTAGCGCAGGTGCAGCGGAGAGCCGCGCCGCGCGCGCAGCGTGGGGCCAAGGTAGCGCTGCGAGAAACCGAGCGTCGGCGTCTCGACGCCAGGCAGAAACGACCAGGTGCTCTCTTTGATGAGCAAGTCGAGCGGGTCGCCGCCGCTGCCGTCTGCGAGTGTCGGAATCGGCAGGCGCGTCGGCACCGTCTGCGCACGCAGTGCGGGCACCAGGCCGGCGCCGAGGAGGGTCGAACCGGCTGTGAGAAAGCGGCGGCGGGAGAGCGTCGGGGCCATGGTCGTGATCTCGCGGGGTCGGTTGGACATTGCAGCACAGCTTTGGTTAGGGTGACCGCACCGTCCATCGAGCCAATGGTCGATGAGCGCGGCGACGGCGCTGGGTGCGTCGGGCATGCGCCGTGGGGCACATGTCCGATAGTCCCTACTGCGTTGATCGCTAGACTCTTTGTCCCCACCTGCTGACCGCCGATGGACCAGATACCTTACAAGGAAACCGTCTTTGCCCTGTTCGTGTTGATCGTGTTCGGCACCAGCGCCGTCGAGATCGCTTCGGAATTCTCCGACGGTGAGACCTGGCGTGCCATGGGCGACGACCTCGCTCGTTTCGCGCTGAGCGGCGTCGTGTTGGCACTGTTCATCGCCAGCCACCTGTCGCAGCGCAAGGCACTGAGCGAGTTGCGTGGGCAGCTCTCCAAGGCCCGGGGGCAGCTCGCGCAGATCGACGCCAAATCGCAAAACCTCGCCAGCCAGTACCGTGGCGTCATGCAGAAACAGTTTGACGCGTGGCATCTGACCGCGAGCGAGCAGGACGTGGTCATCGGCCTGCTCAAGGGCTTGTCGTTCCGCGAGATCGCCGAGCTGCGCGAGACGCGCGAGAAAACGGTGCGCCAGCAGGCCTCGAGCGTGTACAAGAAAGCCGGGGTGTCGAGCCGCAACGAACTGGCGGCCTGGTTCTTCGAAGACATGCTCGACCCGCCCGCGGTGGCCGAGCCGGGATCGCCGACGTGACGAACGCGACGCGCCGATGCCGTACACTGGCCGACCCGTGCAGCGCGAGACAACACCGATGAATGTGACGCCGGAAGACATGAAGCGCATCGTCGATCACATGAACGAGGACCACGCCGACGCCCTGGTGCTGTACGCGCACGCCTACGCCGCGCGCCCCGACGTGACTGAAGCCACGATGCTCGGCCTGACACCCACCACGATCGAGTTGGGCCTGTCGGGCGACACCACGCTGTCCGTGCCGCTGACCCGGCCAATCGACACGGCACACGACGCCCACCGGGTGTTGGTCGACATGGCGATCGAGGGCCGAAAAGTCCTGGCGGATGCCGCGCCCCACGCTGCCGGCGACGCCGAACCGTCCTGAACTGCGCCGGACCAGCGGACTCCGACACCGGGCGAAATCGCATCCGGTACAGGCCGAACCGGCATTCAGGTGCTCGCTAGCGGCACGAAAACGCCGCGGTCGCCCGCCCGGCCGGGCCCGTTCGCGAGGCCGCCCGCTGCGCGTATGATGCCAGGGCCACACGCTACGCTGACGGGGCACCCGTGACCGCCATTCCGACCCCAAGCGACACCTTCGAGCGGGTCGCCACCTTCAGCCTGCGTCGCCCGACCGACGCCTTCCCCGACGCGGTGCTCGAGGCCGCGGCACTGATGTGCCTGGACACCCTCGGCATCACGATCGGCGCGGGCCCGATGGACGCTGGCCGCATCGCGCGCGACGCGACTGTTGCGCTGTATGGCACAGACCGACGCGAGACCAGTGCGCGCATGCTGTTCGACGGGCGACGCGTGAGCCTCGCCGGTGCGGGTTACGCTGCCGCGACGCAAACCGACAACCTCGACGGCCACGACGGCTACAACCCGACGAAGGGGCACATCGGCGTGGTCGTCGCACCGGCGCTCGCGGTGCTGTCCGAGACGCTCGAAGACATCCCCGGCCGCGACGCGCTCGCCGCGCTCACGGTCGGCTACGAAGTCGCCGGACGCGCCGGCATCAGCCTGCACAACACGGTCAGCGACTACCACACCTCCGGGGCCTGGAACGCGCTCGGGGTGGTGGCACTGGCGGCGCGGCTGCGTGGGCTCGACGACGGCACGCTGCGCGAGGCGCTCGGCATCGCCGAGTACCACGGACCGCGTAGCCAGATGATGCGCGAAATCGCCAACCCCACCATGCTGCACGACGGCTCGGGCTGGGGCGCGCTGGCCGGGCTCTCGTCGGTGGTACTGGCCGAAGGGGGGTTTACCGGCGCCCCCGCGATCACGGTCGAGGCGCCGGCGGTGGCGCCCTACTGGCAGGACCTCGGCGACTTCTGGCACATGCAGCACCAGTACGTGAAGCCCTACCCGATCTGCCGTTGGGCGCACGCGGCGATCGACGCCACACGCGCCCTGATGCGCGAGCACAACCTTGTCGCAGACCAGATCCAGGCAATCGAGGTCAACACCTTCGAGGAAGCCGCGTGCCTTTTCCAGGGCATGCCGGACGACACCTCGAAGGCGCAGTACTCGTTGCCGTTTGCCGTCGCCACCGTGGCCGCGTATGGCCACATCGGCGTCGAGCACATCACCGGCAGCGGCTTGTCCGACCCCCGTGTTGCGGACATTCTCGGGCGCATCTCGGTGCGCGAGGCGGCCCACCACAGCGCCCGCTTCCCGGTCAGCCGCTTCGCCGACGTCGTGATCACCACCGCCGACGGCCAGCAGCTCGCCTCGGGCGACGTGCACGCCCGCGGCGGCCCGGAGCACCCGATGGACCGCAACGAGGTGATCGAGAAGTTCATGGCCTTTGCCTCGCCGTCGATCGGCGCCGCGCGCGCGGCGGCGATCCGGGACGCGACACTCGGGCTCACACGCGAGGGCGCGCGTCTCAGCGACTTGACGGCGCTGCTGTTCGACCCACCCACTCAAGCCCACAACGGAGTCTGACGCCATGACACGCCCGGTCACCCTGGTCCACACCGATTCCGCCGCACCGGCCCTGTCGGTGCTGTCCGCGCAGCACCCCGACCTCGAGGTGCACACCTGCGACGACCACACCGCGCTGCCGGGCCTGCTCGACACCCTGCAACCCGAGGTGGTCTACAGCGTGCGCTTCAACGGCGGGGTGCCGTTTCCGCGGGACGCCTTGCTGAACGCGCCGAACCTCAGGTGGGTCGCGGTCGGCGGCTCGGGCACCGACCACCTCACACCCTGGGACCCGGCGCGGCTCACGGTGACCAACGCGGCCGGCGTCGCGGCCGACATGATGGCGGAATACGCGCTCGGGGCGATGTTGCATTTCTCGCTCAAGGTGCCGACCTTTCAGGCGGCCAAGGCCGAACGTCGCTGGCTGAACGGCACGGTCGAACCCATCGCCGGCAAGACCGTGCTGATCGTCGGCCTCGGCCACACCGGGGTGGCCGTCGCACGGCGCGCGAAGGCGCTCGGGCTCACCACCCTCGGCACCCGCGCCCGGCCGCAGGACACCCCACACGTTGACGAAGTCCACAGCCCGGCCGAGTTGCCGAACCTGTGGTCGCGCGCGGATTTCATTGTGGTGTGCGTGCCGTTGCTCGACGCAACACGCGGGCTGCTGGACCAGGCGGCGTTCGACGCCATGCGGCCGACCGCCGTGGTCGTGGACGTGTCGCGCGGCGGTGTGATCGCACCGGACGCGGTGCTCGGCGCCCTGAAAAATCACCGCATCCGTGGAGCCGCATTGGATGTGTTCGCCACCGAACCGCTGCCCGCCGACGATCCGCTCTGGGACTGCGACAACCTGCTGATCACCCCGCACTGCTCGTCGGTCTTTGACGACTGGTACCTGCGCTCGGCGGAATTGTTTTCGAGCAACCTGACCCGGTACCGCAGCGGCGAGCCGCTGTTCAACGTTGTGGACCCAGTGCGGGGGTATTGACCCTGAGTTTGCGCGGTCAGCCGGCGATGTGCGCTGCTGCCGCCTCGAACGCCGCGCGCGTCTGCTCAAGGTCGGCGTCGGTCACGGCGAGCGAGGGGTAGAGTTTGCCGGGCGACTTGAAGATGCCGCCGGCGCGCAGGTGGGCGTTCCAGGTGTCGTTGACCGACGGGTCGCGGTGCCGGGCCGTGCGGTAGTCGACGCAGGCGGCGTCGGTGAAGTAGACGTCGAAGAGCGTCGGGTCGCCGCTGAGTTGGTGCGCGATGCCAGCCTCGCCGAGCACGGCGGTGTGCATGTCCATGAGCTGCTGGCCGATCGCGCGCAGGCGGTCGTACTGGCCCGGCCGCCGCAGAATTTCCATGGTCTTGAGCCCCGCCACCGAGGCGACCGGGTTGCCCGACAAGGTGCCGAGCTGCATCAGCCAGTTGCCCTGCCCGACCACCGCCTTGTCGAAGTGCGCCATGATCTCGCGGCTCGCGCCGAGCGCGGCGAGCGGGAAGCCACCGCCGATGATCTTGCCGAGCGTGCAGATGTCCGGCGTGACACCGTAGCGCTCCTGCGCACCGCCGTAGTCGAGTCGGAAACCGGTGACGATTTCGTCGAAGATCAGCAGCACGCCGTGCTTGGTCGCGAGCTCGCGCAACCCTTTGAGGAAACCCGGCTGCGCAAGGATGATCCGCTGCAGTGGCTCGGCGATGATCGCAGCGATGTCGTCGTGTTCGCCGAGCAGGGAATCGACCGCGTCGAGGTCGTTGAACGGCGCGATCAGCATCTGGTCGGCGACGCCCTGCGGGATGCCCGCGCTGTCCGGCACCGCGCGCGGGAAGTTGACGTTCTCGGTCGGTGCGAGGCTCATCTGAGCCTCGGCGCTCATGCCGTGGTAACCGCCTTCGAACTTCAGGATCTTGTTGCGCCCGGTGTAGGCGCGCGCGAGGCGGATCGCGTACATGTCGGCCTCGCCACCCGAGGCGACGAAGCGCACCTGCTCGCAGCACGGCACCGCCCTGCAGATCTCGTCGGCGAGTTCGATGCCGCTGGGGTTGTTGGCGAAGAAGGTCATGCCCTTGGGCAGTTGTTCGAGCACCGCCTCCATCACTTCCGGGTCGCCGTGGCCGAGCAGCATCGGCCCGGAGCCGATCAGGTAGTCGATGTACTCGGTGCCGTCGGCGTCCCACACGTGCGAGCCCTGCCCGTGGGTGATGATGACACTCGGGTCGAAGTTGCCGAAGCCACCGGCCGGCAACACTTCACGGGCATAGTCGTGCCACTCGGACTGGGTGCGGATTTTCACGAATGTCGGCTCCGGTTAGCTGAGAATGACGTCGGGGTCGCCGAGTGCACCGGCGTCGACAGTGATACCCAAGCCCGGCCCCTCGGGCGGGCGGATGCGGCCGTTGGTGCGGACCGGTGCCGTCGGCGCGAGCCGCGGTGCAACGTAGCCTGAGAGGTCACAGGTGTTGAGCACCCGCGCCGGCGGGGTGCTGGCTGCGAGGTGCAGCAGCGCCGCGGTGGTGATGTCCGAGCCCCAGGTGTCCTCGACACACATCTTCGCACCGAGGTGCAAACACAGGTCGCGCGCGCGCCGCGTCGCGCTGACGCCGCCGAATTTGCTGAGCTTCAACGCCACGGCGTCCATGCAGCCCTGTGCGTGCCCGGCCAGCAAGCTGCGTGTGTCGTGCGCATTTTCGTCGAGCTTCATGGGCAAGCCGGTCGCAGCGCGCACACGCGCGCAGTCTTCGATTTCGGCACAGGGCTGCTCGAGCATGATGTCGAGGTGCGCGACCGCGCGGCCGACGCGCGTCGCATCGAGCGAGGTTGCTCCGCAGTTCCAGTCGCCGTAGACGAGCGGCCCCACACCCACTGCGTCGCGCACGGCGCTCAGGCGCTCGACGTCGGTCGTCCAATCGCCTGAGGCGCCGAGCTTGACCTGAAACTGGGTCATGCCGGCGTCCTGCGCCTCGCGCGCCATGCGCGCCATCTCCTCGGCCGCAACGCAGGTGATCGAGTGGTAGAGCGGCATGTCCTCGCTGTGGCGCCCGCCGAGCAGCGCATACAGCGGCAGCCCGGCGACCTGGCCGGTGATGTCCCAGAGCGCCATGTCGAGCGCCGATTTGGCGTAGCGGTGGTCGTGCAGGTAGGCGTCGGCCTTCGCCATCACGGCGTCGACGCCGACCGGGTCGGCACCGATCAGCACCGGCACCAGCTCGTTCAGGGCCGGCGCCACGCCGCCGGCGTAGGCTGGCAGGTAGTGCGGGATCGGACAGACCTCACCCCAACCGGACACGCCGGCGTCCGTGTCGACCCGCAGCACCACGGTGTCGACGGTGTCGCAGGTCTTGCCGTCGGCCATGTAGTAGGCCGCGTGGCTGGTCAGGGGCACGTGCCAGAGCGAAAGCCGGGTGATCTTCATGGCCGAGTTCTCAGCGGTAAACGGCAACGGGGTCGCCGAGCGCGTCTTCGTCCGGGTGCACGCCGAGGCCCGGGGCCTCGGGCAGGTGCAGGTGGCCGTCGCGGTTGCGCGGACCCCGCCCGCCGGCAATGTCCACCGTCAGCATGTCCTGACAGGCCCAGACCGCGTGGCAGTTGTCGTCGGGAATGGTTGCGGCGAGGTGGAGCGCCTCGGTGTCGGCGAGCACTGACCCGCCGGTCGCCATGACGAACAGGTCGATACCGTGGGCGAGTGCCACGTCGCGCATACGCGCTGCCTTGGTCAGGCCGCCAACGCGGTTGAGTTTGATGCCGAAGATTTCGGCAAGCCCGTCGCGTGCGATGCGCGCCGCGTCCTGCAGGGTCACCAGGCTCTCGTCGACCGACACCGGGCTCGCGTGTTTCGGTGCGATGGCGGCGATGTCGTCGAGGGTCTCGCCAGGTTGCTCGAACATCACGTTGAGGTCTTCGCAGGCCGACATCACGCGCAGGGCCTGCTGGCGCGTCCACCCGCGGTTGACGTCGTAGAGGACGATCTCACCGGGCTTGCGCATCGATTCGACGTCGCGCACCCGGGCGATGTCGCGCTCGACGTCGCCCCCGATCTTGACCGAGTGCGCAATGTAGCCGCGTGCGCGGTAGCGCTCGATAACCTCGCGCGTCTCCTCGACGGTTTTGGCGCCGACTGACGACGCGATCGGCCGCGGCGTGCGCGAACCGCCGCCCATGAGGTCGGCGATCGGCAGCCCCGCAGCCTGCCCGGCGATGTCCCAACAGGCCATGTCGATCGGGCTCTTGGCGTACAGGTGCCCCGGCAGGGCCAGGTCCATCGCACGCTCGACATCGAGCAGTTTGCGCGGGTCGAGGCCGAGCACGAAGGCCGCCATCGTCTCGATGCCGGCGCGGATCCCCGGGCCGTGCGCGGGCACGTAGGTGTGGCCCCAGGGGGTCCCCTCGCCCCAGCCGGTCACACCGGCGTCGGTCTCGACCTTGACCAGCGTGGCGTCGAGGGTTTCGAACTTGAGCCGGCCGCCCGAGAGCCAGTACGGGTACTCGAGTGGCAGGTTGACGTGGTAGACGCTGATGCGCGTGATGTTCATGGTTCGTAGCTCGCGACCGGGTCGCCCAGGCTGTCGAAGTCCGGCGTCACCCCGAGACCGGGCGCATCCGGCGCGTAGAGCTTGCCGTCTGCCGTGGTGGCGCCGCCGATGCCGGTCGACCGCGTGTTGTAGTGCATGAGGTCGGTGGTGTTCTGCAGGTACTCTGTCGGTGTCGAGGCGGCAAAATGTGCCACAACGCTCGAAGTGATCTCGCCACCCCACGTGTCCTCAGACACCACCGGGATGCGGTTCTCGACCAGGAAGTCGCGCACGCGCCGCGCCTTGCTCAAGCCGCCAAGGTTGGAGATCTTCAGGCAGCAGATCTCGGCGCCGCGGTCGGCGACGATGCGCTGCGCCGCGCGCAGGCCGGTGACACACTCGTCGAGTTTCATCGGTTGCTCGGCCACGCGGCGCACCTGCTGGCACTCCTCATAGGTGCGACACGGCTGCTCGAGGATGAAATCGAGGTCGCGTGTTGCACGCGCGACGCGGATCGCGTTGTCCACACGCCAGCCCTGGTTGGCGTCGGCCATGGCTTTCTCGCCCGGCTCAAGCATGCCAACCCCGGCACGAATGCGATCGACGTCGCTGGCCCAGTCGCCGCCCACCTTGATCTGGAACTGGCGGTAGCCGTTCGTGCGGTGGCGCTGCATTTCGGCCAGCGTCTCGTCGGTGGCCTTCTGCGGCGCCACGCGGTACATCGACGCACCGTCGGTGAGCTTGCCACCGAGCAGCATCCACACGGGCTGATCAGCCGCTTGCCCGAGCAGGTCCCAACAGGCGGCGTCGAACGGCGCCTTGGCGTAACCGTGGCCCTGGACCGTGTGGTCGAGCAACTGTTCGACGCGTGCGACCTGGCGAGGGTCCTCACCGAGCAGCCGCGGCGCGACCAACCGCGCCAGCGCTTCGACGCCTTCGGAGTGGGCAACCATGTAGTTCTCGCCGCAGGGCGTGAACTCGCCGCAGCCTTGCAAGCCCGCGTCCGTGTCGATGACCACAACGGACGCGATCGCGGTTTCGATCGCGTTGCCCGCGCCCCACATGTAGGCGCCGCCGACGTAGGGCAAGTGGGTCTTGAAAACGCGGATGCGCGTGATCTTCATGCGGCACTCGACATCGTGGCGTTCTCCCCGAGGCCCGCCCCGCGCCAGAGCACGAAGGTCAGGAGGCCAGGACCGTCTGCGGGGACGGTCATGGCGTGGGGTTGATTGCCGGTGTGAATCTGGTGCTCGCCCACCGCGCAGCGAGACGAACCGCTCTCGATGTGGAAGTCCGCGGCGCCAGCGAGCACGTAGTAACACTCCTCGGCCGGGTGTGCATGCCAAGGGTAATGCAGGCTCGGTCCCCAGTAGCCGATGTAGGCGCGCGTCGTCTGGTCTTCGAAATGCCCGGTCGGGCCGAGCAACTCGAAGTAACCGTAACGGGCGAGAAAGTCGGCGCCAACTTCAGCCTCGGTGTAGGTCCGCCGCCATTCGATAGTGTCCGCAGCGGCCAGGGTGGCGTCGATGACGTCCTGGTGTAGTTGTGGGAGCGCGGGCTCGGCGACAGCCGACCCGGGCGATCGGTTCCGTGCACGGTCTTGATGCTCCGGAGGGGATCGCCCGATCTCGCTTTGCGAGGATCGCGCTCCCACGAAGAGATCGTGCAGGTGGACCACGGTGGGGACAGACACCGGGTCCTTGTGTACAGGCATCGGCGTGTCGGGCCACGGCGCGAAGTCACGCAACGCTGGGGTGGCCGCCACCAGCGCGCCGCAAGCCGCGTACACGCGTTCGAGCACAGTCACGACTGCGCCCATGAAAGAGACACAAGCCCGCCACCGCACCCCGGCGGGAGCGCGGGCTCGGCGGCAGCCGACCCGGGCGACCGGCGCGGGGCACGGTCTTGATGCCCACTGGAGATTCGCCCGATCTCGCTTTGCCTGCGCGGCCCGGCGAGGCATCGCGCTCCCACGAAGAGATCACGGCGGCCGACCTGTGGGAGTGCGGGCTCGGTGGCAGCCGACCCGGGCGAAAGGCGCCGGGCACGGTCTTGATGCTCTCGGGAGATTCGCCCGATCTCGCTTTGCCTGCGCGGCCCGGCGAGGCATCGCGCTCCCACGTTGAGAGCGTGAAGGCCGACCTGTGGGAGTGCGGGCTCGGCGGCAGCCGACCCGGGCGAACGGTACGGGGCACGGTCTTGGTACTCTCGAGAGATTCGCCCGATCTCGCTTTGCGAGGATCGCGCTCCCACGAGGAGATCGTGGTGGCGGTTCTGTGGGCGCGCGGGCTCGGCGGCAGCCGACCCGGGCGACCGGCGCGGGGCACGGTCTTTATGTCCTCCGGAGATTCGCCCGATCTCGCTTTGCCTGCGCGGCCCGGCGAGGCATCGCGCTCCCACGGGGAGATCGTGGCAATGCGCGAGCGCGCCGCGCGCGCAGACGCCCGGGGATCGGTGCCGCGTTGCGCTCACACGGTCACCACGATGTTGCCGGTGTGCGCCTTGGCGATGAACGCGGTTTGTGCTTCGCGCAGCTCGGCGAGCGGGTAACTCGCGGCGAGCGCGGGTTGGATCTCCCCGGCTTCGATGTACCGCACCAGGCGTTGGGTCACGACGGGGTCGATGACGGTCGAGCCGGTGAACGTCAGGTCGCGCAAGTAGAAAGTGCGCAGGTCAAATTCCACCATCGGGCCCGCGATCGCGCCCGAGCAGGTGTAGCGCCCGCCGCGCTCAAGCACGTCAATCAGTGTCATCCAATACGGGCCGCCGACCACGTCGGCCACCACGGTGACGGTCTCGTCGCCGAGCACGGCCCGGAGGTTTTCGGGCGCACGCGGCAGGATGCGGTCGGGGCCGAGCTTGGCAACGTCTGTGTGTTTCGCCTCGGAGGCGAGCGCGATCACCCGCGCGCCGCGCCGCTTGGCGAGCTGAACCAGCGCGCCACCGACGCCGCCCGACGCCCCGGGCACCAGCACAGTGTCAGCGTCGGTCACGTTGGCGCGGGTCAGCATGCCTTCGGCGGTGGAATACGAGCAGGAGAAGGTCGCCAGCTCGGCGTCGCTGAGGGGCGAATTCACCGGGACCGCGTTGGTGGCCGGGATCGTCGTGTACTCGGCAAAGCCGCCGTCGCGCTCGGACCCGAAGTAGCCGGTCTTGTTTTTGTTGTCGGGGTCGGCGGGGTCGCGCAGCCAGTTGTCGGTGATGACGCGCTCGCCGACCCGCGCCGCGTCCACACCCTCGCCCACTGCGACGATCTCACCGCACACGTCAGCCCCCTGAATGCGCGGGAAGGTGATTGGCGCCCCGCCCCAGGTCGGGTCGTCCTCACCCACCTCCTCGAATGCGCCGCCGGTCGTGGCGTCGGTCACGGTTTTGGAGTACCAGCCCGAGCGCGTGTTGACGTCGGTGTTGTTCAAACCGCAGGCACGGACCCGGATCAGCACCTCACCCGCGGCGGGCTCGGGCCGCGGCCAGTCGGTGTGCAACACCATCTGATCCACGTCACCGTGGCCCATTGTGACCATGGCGGTCATCGTTTCCGGCAAGCTCATGCGGCATCCTCTGCGTCGGTACGGGGTCGGTCGCTCGCCGGATCATACGCCGGTTCGCCCAACACCTGCGCGTTGCGCGGTGTGCCGTGAATGACGACCTCGAGCGCGGTGCCGGGCGCCGCCGCCGCCGGTTTGACGTAGGCAAAGGCCAGCACCTTGTCGACGGTCGGGCCGTAGGCCACCGACGCGGTCGAGCCGACTACCTCGCCGTCGAGCAGCACCGCCTCACCGCCGTGCCCGTCGATCTCGCCGTCCGCGTCGATGCCGAGGTACACGCAGACCCAGGGCATCTCGGTGTTGAAGGTCTTGTCCGAGCCGACGAAGGTTTTGTCCTGGCGCGCAAAGCGCAGCACGTCGGCCTCGGCGAGGGTCACCTCGTTGGTCAGTTCACCCGCGCCCTTGAAGCCTTTCTCCAGGCGCATGACGTTCATCGCGAAGCTGCCGTAGTCGCGGATGCCATGGGCTTCACCGGCCTGCCAGAGCGCGGTGTAGACGTCGACACAAGCCTCGAACGGCAGGTGGAACTCCCAGCCGAGCTCGCCCGCGTAGGACATGCGAAAGGCCCAGATGCGGTGGCCGGCCACGGTGATCTCCTGCGCCGACAGCCAGCGGAAAGACGCGTTGTCGAGCGCGGCGTCGGTGCAGGCCGCCAGTACGTCGCGGGCCCGCGGGCCGTTCAGGGCCAGCGCGGCCCAGCTCGCCGAGCGCGCGGTGATGCTGACGTCCTCGTCCACGCGGTGCAGGGCCAGGTGGTCGAGCAGCCGCTGCTCGAAGAAGGCCGCACAGACGAGGTAGAAGCGGTCTTCGGCGAGGCGCACGACCGTCACCTCAATCTCGATACGGCCGCGGCGGTTCAGGAGGTGGGTCAGCGTGATCGACCCAACCTTTTGCGGCATGCGGTTGCCGGCCAGGCGGTCGAGCAACGCGTAGGCGTCCGGCCCACTGACCTCGACCTTGGTGAACGCGGTTATGTCCATGAGGCCGACCGATTCGCGCACGGCGGCCACCTCCGCGTGCACCAGGGTGTCAGTGGGCGAGCGGCGGAAGCTGTCGTGGTCGCACTGCTCGACGCCGTCGCGCGCGAACCAGCGCGGGCGCTCGAAGCCGTAGACCTCCTCGAACACCGCACCCTTGGCTTTGAGCGTGTCGTAAAGCGGCGACGGCTTGACCGGCCGACCGGCCAGGCGGTTGAGGTGCGGAAACGGGATCTCGTGCCGCAGGCAGTAGTCTTCTTTTGCCTTGATGATCTGCCAGTCCTTGGTCGCGTAGCTGCCGAAGCGGCGCGGGTCGTAGTCGCGCATGGAGATGGCGGCGGCGCCGTGCACCATCCAGCGCGCCAGTTCGCGCGTGAGGCCCGGGCCCCAGCCGATGCCGATTTGCGTGCCGCAGCAGCACCAGTAGTTGCGCACGCCCGGCGCCGGCCCGATCAGCGGGTTGCCGTCCGGCGGGTGGCTGATCGCACCGTGCACCTCGCGCGTGATGCCGAGTTCAGCGAACACCGGCATGCGGTTCAGGCTCTCCTCGAGCCACGGCATGACGCGGTCGTAGTCGGCGTCGAAGAGTTCGTGCTCGGCTTCCCAGGGGCAGTGGTCTTCCCACACGGTGTTGGGGTTGGCTTTCTCGTAGATGCCGATCAGGCCCCGCTTCTGCTCCATGCGGATGTAGCCCGACACCTTGCGGTCGTCGCGGATCACCGGCAGCTCTTTCGGCAGGTCGCGAAACTCCGGCACTTCCTCGGTCACGAAGTAGTGGTGGGTCATCGAGGTCATCGGCAACTGCAGGCCCGACCACTCGCCCATCTGGCGTGCATAGGTGCCGCCCGCGTTCACCACGTGCTCGCAGCGGATCGTGCCCTTCTCCGTCTCGACCACCCACTCGCCGTTCGGCGCCTGCGTGATGTTCGTCGCCCGGCACTGCCGGATGATGCGGGCGCCCTTGGCACGCGCGCCGGCCGCCATCGCCATGGTGACGTTGGTCGGGTCGACGTGCCCGTCGAGCGGTGTGTGCAGCGCGCCGAGCACGCCGTCGAGGTTGTAGAAAGGGTGCAGCTCGGCCACACGGTCCGGTTTGACCAGCTCGATCTCGAAGCCGAGCGAGCGCCCAACCGAGAGCGTGTGGCGCAACCAGTCCATCTCGTCTTGCGTGTAGGCGAGGCGGAACGAGCCGCAGCCGTGCCAGGTGCAGGCCTGACCGGTCTCCGCCTCGAGCGCACCGCTGTAGAGCCCGATGTTGTATTCCACGCACTTGCCCAGGCTGAAGGACGAGGTGGAATGGGTGATCTGCCCGGCGGCGTGCCAGGTCGAGCCCGAGGTCAGCTCGGCCTTCTCGAGCAGCAC
This sequence comes from Pseudomonadota bacterium, assembly GCA_039196715.1. Taxonomy (NCBI): domain Bacteria; kingdom Pseudomonadati; phylum Pseudomonadota; species Pseudomonadota bacterium. Next base: position 4,211 of record JBCCUP010000071.1, on the reverse strand, counting down.
GGTGTCGGGGCCCCAGCCCTCGTGGGCGAGGTGGTAGGCGAGACCAACGCCCATGACCCCGCCGCCGACGATGACGACACAGGCCTGGCTCGGAAATTCGGGTGCGGACACGGCACGTTCCCACGCTGAAAAAGGGTCTCGACAAGTTAGTTTGACAAATGTACCTTTGTCAATCATGAATGACACAAACGTATCAAGCGCCGTCCTCGACCGGCTCGTCGAGGAGTTCGGCGAGCTGACACCAGAGGCCCAGAAAGCCGCCAAGTACGTGCTCGACAACCCGCGCGATGTGGGTGTGTCGACCGTGCGCGAGATCGCTGAAGCGGCGAGCGTCAAGCCGAACACCTTCGTGCGCATGGCCCGCCAGGTCGGCTTCGACGGCTACGAGGAGTTTCGCCAACCGTTTCGCGAGGCGATCCGACAGGGCGAAGTCACCTTCCCCGACCGCGCCCGCTTCCTCCAGGCGATCAGCAAGTCCGGGCAGATGGGCGAGGTCTACGCCGACATGGTGCAGTCTGCCTTGGCGAACATCGAAGAGACCTTCGCCGGCATCTCGGCCGACGCACTCACCGACGCGGCCAAAGCGATCTGGACCTCGCGCAACGTGTTCACGCTCGGGGTGGGTGTCAACAACGCCAACGCGCGCAACTTCACCTACCTCGCCTCGACCGGCATGGTGCAGTTTCACACGATCCCGCGCGCCGGCTCTGCCGCCACCGACGACCTCGCCTGGTCCGACGCACGCGATGCACTGATCGCGATCACCTGCGCACCCTACCGCCGCGAGGTGCTCGAGGCTGTGACCGTCGCACGGGAGCAGGGCGTGACCGTGATCGGCATCACGGACAGCCGTGCGAGCCCGTTGTATCAAGACGCCGACCACGGTTTCGTGGTGGCTGCCGACACCCCGCAGTTTTTTCCGTCGTCCGTGAGCACGCTGGCGCTACTTGAAACGCTATTGTCTTTTGTCATTGCCGAAGCCGGTGACGAGATCGTGGAACGCGTTGACGCCTTCCACGCGCGCCGCCATGCGATCGGCCTCTACAGCGAGACACCGTCATGACCGAACCGCTGAAGTCACTCGACGCGCGCTACTACACGGACCCCGCGGTGTTCGACAACGAGCGCGCGGGTCTGCTTGCGCGCACCTGGCAGTTTGCGTGTCACGCGTCGGATATCGCCGAATTTGGCCAATACACCTGTTTCGAGATCGCAGGGCAAAGCCTGTTTGCCGTGCGCGGTAGAGACGGTGTGGTCCGCGCGTTCTACAACGTGTGCCAGCACCGCGCGCACGAGCTCGTCTCCGGCAGCGGGAAAAAACGGATGCTGGTGTGTCCTTACCACGCGTGGGCGTACGAGCTGACCGGCCAACTGCGCGCCGGCCCCAACCTCAACGCCGTCGAAGGCGTCGACAAGAGCCAGATCTGCCTGACAGCGGTGAGCGTGGAGGAATTCCTGGGCTTCGTCTTCGTCAACCTCGACCCCGACGCCAAACCCATGGACGAGTGGTTCCCGAATGCCCGGCAGGAGCTCGAGGAGTGGGTGCCGAACTGGGCCGAGCTCAAGCCGATCGAGTGGGTCGAAATTCCGGAAAACTGCAACTGGAAAGTCTCGGTGGAGAACTATTCCGAGTGCTACCACTGCAGCCTCAACCACCCGACTTTCGCCAATGGCGTGGTCAAACCCGAGACCTACGACATCCAACCGCAGGGCATGTGTCTGCGCCACACCACCGAGTGCCAGGCGCTGGACAAGATGACCTACGACATCCAGTCCGGTTTCGAGCACCACGACGAGTACTCGAGCTGGTTCCTCTGGCCGATGTTCAGCGCACAGGTCTACCCGGGCAACGTCCTCAACACCTACCACTGGCGCGCAACAGGCCCGAACACGGTGACCGTCTGGCGCGGCTGGTATTCAGTTGGCGGCGAAGACGACGAATCGGTGCGCAAACTCGCCATCCAGGATCGCGAGACCACCGTTGAAGAAGACATCCACCTCGTCGAGTCCGTCCAGCGCGGGTTGCAATCGCGCGGCTACGTGCCGGGACCGCTCGTGGTTGACCCCAACGGCGGCGTGTCGTCGGAGCACCCGGTCATGCACTTGCAACGCTGGATGCGCGAGGCGATCGATGGCGCAGCCTGATCTCGATGCGGTTGGCCGGGCGGGCGGCTGCCTGTGCGGCGCCGTGCGCTTCGCTGTTGCAGGCCCACCGAAATGGACCGCCCTCTGCCACTGTGAGAGTTGCCGCCGCGCCGCCTCCGCGCCGGTGGTGGCCTGGATGGGCTTCGAGGCCGAAGAGGTCTCCTGGCAGGGCGAGCGCCAGTTCTACAACTCCTCCGAGATTGCCCTGCGCAGCTTCTGCCCGCGCTGCGGCAGCCCGATGAGTTTCGAAAGCACCCGCTGGCCCGGCGAAGTGCACCTCTACGGCGCCTCGCTCGACGCGCCCGACACCTTCGTACCGCAGCTGCATTGCCACCGCGGTGAACACCTCGCCTGGCTTTGCATCGACGACTCCCTGCCGAGCTTCGAGGCGACGGCCGAACCCAACACCGGGGAGCGCGACTGACCATGATGCCGACCGAATGGCGACCGGAACACAAACTCTTCCCGCACCAGGTGGGCTTCACCTGCCCGCCCTTCGACTTCGACGCCGCACCGAGCGATTTCCTGCGCATGGCACCGCCGACGGTCGGGGTGCACGGTTGGATGCTGCACGACCCGGACTACAGCCACGGCCTGGACCAGCGCAAGCGCAACTTCGGCATGCTCGACGATTTCGTCCACTGCATGGCGCGCAACGGCGTCGACGTCGCAGGACAAGTGGGGTCGAACTGGGTCCACGCCTGCGGCCTGGGCGTCGAGGGCGTGCGTCAACACTGCGCCGACCTCTCGGACAAACACGGTGTGCGCTTCCACATGGCGGGCTACGCCATGGTCGAAGCGCTGCGCGCGCTCAACATCGAGAAGGTCGCGTTGAACGCCGCCTACCACTGGCCGGAATGGTGGCAGGGCACGGTCGGCTTTCTGACCGAGGCGGGCTTCGACGTGGTCTGGGCCGGCAACTTTCACGACCAGGGCTGGTTCGAGAGCCAGGCTGCGGTCAACGCGAAGCGTTGGGTGTTCAACGGCGACCTCGCCGAGCGGAGTTTTTTATACGTCGCCGAGCAGGCACCCGAAGCCGACGCCTACCTGATCAACGGCATGTGCAACTTCCGCAGCGGTCCGAACGGCCTGCCCGAGCGCCCGTTGCAGCTCACGCCCCGGCTCGAAGCCGCGCTCGGCAAACCGGTGGTTGCGCACGACACTGCGCTCTACTGGGCGCTGTTTCGCGACCTCGGCATCGCCCCAGTCGGTCGGCACGGCACCTTGCTGGAGAGTCTCAGTGAATAAGATCGTTGCCCTCTGGGCGGTACCCCGCTCCACCTCGACCGCGTTTGAGTGGATGATGCGACAGCGCGGCGACCTCGATTGCCTGCACGAGCCCTTCGGCGAAGCCTGGTACCAGGGCGAAGACCCATTTTGGCCACGATTCAAACCCGGCGACAAGATTACACCGGGTTTGACGTTGGAGTCCGTCTGGGCGGATATACAAGCGCGTGCAGAAAGCGGACCTGTCTTCCTCAAAGACTTCCCCCACTACATCAACCACCTGTGGACGCCGGACTTTCTCGCACACTTCACCCACGCGTTTCTGATCCGCGACCCGGCGAAGACGATTTCGTCGATGTACAACAAGTGGCCCGATTTCGACGAGGCCGAGGTCGGCTTCCCCGAGCAGCGCGCACTGTTCGACCTGCTCTGGGCGTTGAACGGCGAGCCGCCGCCGGTGATCGACAGCGATGATGTGCTGGAAAATCCCGAGGCCATGGTGTCGGCCTTTTGCGATGCCGTGGGCATTCCGTTCATCCCAGAGGCCTTGAGTTGGGAACCCGGCGGTGACCCGTCCGAGCACAGCTGGTGGGACGGGGGCTCCTTTCACCACAACCTCGCAAATTCCACGGGGCTGACACCGCAGGTGCGGAAATACGTAGAGGTGGCGGACGCGCCCGATCGCGTTCGGCGCGTGCACCGGCGGATGCGACCGCACTACGATCGTCTACACGCCAATCGAATCACCGCGTGACCGCCAACCTCCGACTGACCGGGACAGCACCATGACCGATATCCAACCCTACTGGCAGAACCACATCGACGGCGCCTGGGTCGAC
>JBCCUP010000070.1 GCA_039196715.1 Pseudomonadota bacterium | reverse complement strand
GATTCCCCTGATAGATCATTATCGGCTTGTATTCTGGATAATAAATCAGATTTAAGTCTCTCTATATCAGCAAGACTAGAGGTGGCGTTGCTTTCCGGAATCCGATTCGGATCAGATTTTTCTATTCTCGTCTCTGAGATTGTAGAAATACTATTTTCTAATTCCGCTAACTTTATTTCCATTGCCGCGAGCGTCACCCTGTCACTAGCCAGTTCTTTGTCAAGCTTTTCAGGTAGTAGCGACTGTCTCAGATCTGCGTCCAGAGTTTGTGGAGTATACAGATGGATGGGTCTATTCCAAAGCAAGATAAAGAATGAGAGAGCGATAAATACCGGATATCCTATTATAAAGAGCACTAGTCTTGACCGGTCTCTCCCCTCAAGTTTGGCGATTGGATAGAGTAGAAACAGTTCAATCATGACGACAAATAAAGCAATCATTGCTAGGGGGGAATCTATCGCATTGGCGTCGACATTCATTGTTGGAATTCGCACTGTTTTTTACACCTGCAACTTATCATATTTGCACGCATTCTGGAAGCCGGCTTATTATAAATTCAGTTAGTGTGGCGTACGTAAACGAAGACAGGCACCATTGGAGAGCAAGCGATATCTGATGGTCTCCAAGAACTGTCCATGCCCGTTTGAAGCACGGAAATCCCACATGCTTCCCCGTGAATCTACATAGACGTGTCTCCCATGCGGCAAATGTCGAAATCAAAGTACTACGAAACCCGACTCTGTGTCGGTCAGGTAGATTAGAAGTGGCTAAGTGCTAACGGGCTCGCAGAAGTGGCGGCGAGCGGCCCCTGGTTTTTGCCAACTTAGCGTGTGGCGGGTTGTATAGCGGTTTCCTAGCCTACCCATTGTTCGAGAGTGTTCTGAAACTCTGTGGCAGTCTTGAGCCAATTTCTTCGTACAACTGCTAGCATTCGAGCATAGGTAGCAGTGCATGCCCAATGGCACTGCTCTTGTCTCCTTGTACCCATCGGCTGTGCCATTCGACCAGCTGCACGCAGTCTTCAAGGGCGGACGGGTTGCCAGTCAGGCTGTATTTCTTCTGGATGCTTCGCGATCGCATCAATTCTCTTCGAATGCTGCTCTGTTTTGCTGAATGTACACTAAGATAGGCGCCAGCAGAATGCAGTGTAAGGTGGTTTACGCCGTAACAGGAAAATTGCTCAGGCCTGTATGGACTGGAAGGTATATATTCGGCATTTTCAGGGTGGTGAAAGTATGTTTGAAGTAATTCAATTTGTCCTTAGTGTAGTTACTTTGGTTTTTGGCGTTCTTGGAATACTGGTAGGCTTCGAGACTTTAAAAATACGAATGAGTGACGATAGTTCCGTTGTGCAAACTGGTATCGGAATTGAGGAAAGGTCGTCTTTTGAAGATTAATCTAAACAGTTCTCTGGGGAGGTTTCTGATTCAGATGGTGGACGTAAATTTATTAGACGCATGTTTGAGATTCGTGGTGACTCCTATTCAAGCTTGCTAGGTTCTCACGGATTTGAAGAATATCGTCTCCATTGTTGGCTTCCTTTAAGCCGCATAGTGCATGACAGGATGACAGACAGACCTAAGGATTTGCTCAGTGATGCAGGTCTTTTTGCAGCTCCAATAATTTTTGCGATAGCTGCTGTAGTATTGGAGGTGGTGGGATTGATTTTTGGCGTTTCTTCGGCATTGCTAAACAAGATCACCATTTTTTTGGTTTATTGTGTGTGCTTCAGTTTATTCTTCCAACAGGTATTTATAAAGAGCGCGACGGTGAAGAATGCTACGGAGTGAGCGGGTTACTCTATCTGGGAAAGCCGCTCAATATATATGCCGAAATGAATCTAATTGGAAATGAATTGTTGGTTTGCAACTATGTATTCGAGTATAGGATTTTTGGGTATCTCTTCTACCTGTCCTCGAATGAGTTTAGAGGCGGATGCGCGGCCATTGCGGAGGTGCACTCCGGGCTGCAAAAATTAATTGGATCGGCTTCAGCTAGAATAACAGTATTGTCAAGACCTAAAACTTCCTTCGAAAAGGGAATAGAGTCATTTACAAGAGATATATTTTTCAATTGGGTGCGCGCTATTGTTGTATTGTATACGAGATTCAGAAGTTTATGAAAAAAATTAGACATCAAACATGAGCGCGTTTCAAGACACGTAAACCGAGGCACGTAAACCAAGATTGGCACCACTAGATGTCAAACGAATCCTGAAGTTCTCGAAGAACTGTGTATACTCTTTCGAATCACGGAATTCCCGTGCGCTTCGCCATAGCAGTACGAGCACGTGTCTCCCTCGCGGAAAACAGCGAATTCAAAACACGACGAAATCCGACTATGCGTCGGTCTGGTAGTTTAGAGGTGGCTAAGTACTAACCGGCTCGCAGAAGGGGAGGCGAGCGGCTCCGGGTTTTGGCAACGTTGCGCGTGGCGTTTTGTATAGCGGTTTCCGAGCCTAGCCATTGTCTGAAGTTGCGCTCGAATTCTGTTGCGATTGTGAACCAGGTACCTTCGTCCAACTGCAAGCGTTCAAGAAAAGGTGGCAGGGCGTGATCAATGGCACCGCGCTTGTCGCCTCGTACCCCTCGTCCGGTCCAGTCGACCAGCTGCACATAGTCTTCAAGGGCGAACGGGATACCGAGCAGGCTGTGTTTGTTCGAGTTGCCTTGGAACCGCATCAGGTCGCGTGGGATGGTGCCTTGCTCCGCTGAGCGAATGCGCCGTTGGATACTGGTGTGGTCACTGGTTTCGGGGGTGTCGGCCATGTTGGCTCTTATGGGGTTGAGGTCTACATACGCCATAGCCGCCAGCACTTCCGCTTCGTCAAGTAGGGCCTGATTCTTAAAGCGGCCTTCCCAAAAGGATCCAGTGCAATTGTCCTCTGCGTTAGCTTGTCGGGCGATTGGCTCGTTTATGCAGCGCATAAACCACGACACACTGTTTAGGCGACTGCGCCAACGTTCGGCGAGTTCGACAACGTGCTCACGTTCGCTGGGCAGCATTGCGTCTGCGTTCGCAGCATAGCGCTTGCTGAGATAGCTGGCATTGAACAGTGTGTGCCAACGCTCAACAATCTCATCGGTGCTCCACTGCGCTGCTGCATCCGTATCAACATGAAGAACCAGGTGGTAGTGGTTCGACATGATCGCGAAGCTTGCGATATCGATCGCGAAAACTGAAGCGACTTCCAAGACGCGATCTTCAATCCACGCCCTGCGGTGCTCGTAGCTCTCGCCTGTGTAGCGGTCCTCACCGCAGAGAAAGGCGCGGCGCACACACCGCGACACGCAGTGGTACCAGGGTGTGTCGGCGTAGGAGATCAGTTGGCTGCGAGGGGTCGGCACATTCGTGTTACCGGGGTGATGTACCGCGATCCTGCCGATGAACGGTGGGCACTGCACCCTAATGCATGCGAAAAGTGCACGGGATCTGGATTGCCGGGTGCGAGCTGTATCTAAAATGGGTCTGCGAACGGTGCCTGTCCATGACGGGGAGGTGGGTTTGGTGAGAGGCGGGTGATTGTGTATGGGCAGTGAAGACATTGGGGTGAGGTGGCAGGCGCTCGCTGCGTTTGCGCAAAGCCACCAATGCGGTTGGTCGTTGGAGCCTGATCCCTCGGGTGAGCAGTGGGGGATTCACCTCGCCGACACGCCGCCGCACAACCGCTTGCTCGGGCCGGTGTTTGCTCGGGGCGAGACCTGTGGATTAGTGGTTCACAATGGGGACGTGGTGTGCCGCTGGGGCGATACCGACCGCGCCGACATGACCTTCAGCGTCACCAAGACCTGCCTCGCGTTGGTGACCGGTGTTGCGCGCGACCTCGGTTTGATCCCGGACCTGGATCAACCCATCGCGCAGCGCCTGCCGGGCATCGGATTCGACAGCGAGCACAACCAGGCGATTACCTGGCGGCAGATGTTGCAGTTCACGAGCGAGTGGTCGGGCAGCTGTTTCGGTGTGCCAGACCAGGTGGACCACTTTCGCCATATCGCGTTGCAACCCACGGCGCCCACTGGGGCGAAGGGCAGTCTACGCGCATTGCAGGCGCCCGGGACGCACTGGGAATATAACGACGTGCGGATCAACCAGTTCTCGCTCGCGCTGCTCCACCTCTTCGAGCGCTCCGTGGTCGAGGTGTTTGACGAGTACATCATGCGGCCGCTCGGGGCCAGCACCGACTGGCGTTGGCACGGCTATGACAACAGCTGGGTCGCCTTGAACGGCCAGTCCATCCAAAGCGTGCCGGGTGGCGGGCACTGGGGCGGTGGCATGGTGATCAGCACCCGCGACCAAGCCCGTCTGGCCCAACTGTTGGTCAACCGCGGTCGACACGGTGATCGCCAACTCGTGTCGTCAGAGTGGGTGGACGAGATGGTCACGCCTTGCGACATCGCACCCTTCTACGGTTACTTTACGTGGCTGAATCACCGCAGGGCACTCTGTAAACGCGCACCCGAGAGCTGTTTCTTCGCGATGGGTGTAGGCGGGCAGGTCATTCTGCACGATCCTGAAAACGGGTTGGTCGGCGTATACCGCTGGCTCGACAGTGCGCACATTGCGGATGTGCTCGACCTGACATACGAAGCGCTGTAGTGGTCGGAGCACTGCTACCGGCAGCGAGAAATGGAGCCCGTCCAGAATCGTGCCGACGTTGGTGCGAAACTGCGGTGCAACAGCCAAGTGTGGGTGTCCAGTGAATTCGGTTGGTGTCCCAGTAGTAAACTGGAAAACGAACGAGTTCCGCGTCAGATATCGGTCAGAACAAACCTGGAATTTCGAATCAGTTCCGGGGGGATCCGGTGTTTGATTTTTTCATGCAGCTCGGGAAGCTTTGACCAGTGAAGGCCTTGGCGGTAGTGATGCGCGGTGTGATAGCCCAGGTTGCCTGTCAGCAGATTGAACAGCCGATTCTCATTGTTGTATGAGGCATGGAATTTATCATCGACGTCGAGACCACTGTGGTGGTCGTGCGTTACCCATGCAGTAAACAGCAGGCTGAAAATCATCGGCACCACAAAGACGAACAGCGCGGGTACCAACCGGTACCAGCACAGTACGGCGACGCCGATCAGTGTGATTGCGGAGTAGAGCAGAAAGTCACGCTGGATCTTGGGAAACTGTTTTCCGACCTGATAGCCGCGATAGTACGACGTTCCTGCGACGGTCAGGGTGTATTCAAGCACGTTCATCGTTTGACCGTCTGACCGTTTCCACGCACTCTGATCTTGTGTCTGATCAAGGTAGTTTCTGTGGTGACCCAAAACATGGTGCAGCACCCAGAGGTTGGTCGTGACGCCCGTGTGCAGTGCGTAGAAGAACTCCAGAATGCGATTGAGGATTTTGGAGCGGAACGTCATCGTATGCTGATGGTGGTGATTCCAGGCGCAGATCACCCCTTTCGGCAGAATCGCAATCAGCGTGTACCCTGCCAACCAGGCGATGTCATCGACGAGAAAATACACGAGGAAGTCGATCACGCTGATCATCAGCACAATGGAAACCGGGATGCGGTCAGCGGGGTATCTGAACATACACGTGGCCCGAAGCAGCAGCGACTGGCCACTACATGTCAGTGGTTGCTTGCTTGAAAACCGTGCTGTCTCACACAGATATGCCACAGGCCTAGTCGGGCTGTCCCTGACAGGCACTGCTCGAGCAAACTGAAGGGTTTTTGCGCACGGTCTGCGCGCCGATGGGGTGGCTGCGTTTAACCGTAGGTGGCCAACGTCAAATATGCAAGGGTGTTGGCGGGAGGGCGCGGTCTGGCGCTGCCCGTTGTGTGCCTCAGCCTCGTCGTCACTCGCCCTCAGCGGCTTGCAAGCTCTTGTAAACGCCCAGCAGGAACCCCTGCAACAGCTCGTCACTGCATGCCCGAAAGTGCTTGTTGTCGGCTTTGCGGAAAAGGGCGCTGAGTTCGTGTTTGCTCAAGTGGATGTCTGAGAGCCGCAGGATCTCCAAGGTGTCGTCGGCTTTGAGGTTCAAGGCGATGCGCAGCTTTTGCAGCACCTTGTTGTTGTTCAAGGTGCGCTCAGGCTTGGGCGAGTCTCCCTCGTTTTTGCCACGCTTGAGCGCAATAAATCCGTTCAGGAAAGACGCGAGGTCCGTGTCGCTGAGCTCGGCTCCGTCGCTGGTATCCGGTGACATCCATGCCTCGACTTGCGCTGCTGACACGGTGACATCGGCCAACGCGAAGATGTCGATCAGGGCGTTGATGTCCAGAGAGAACGTGTAGCGAATGCGTTGGAAGGTGTCGTTGTTGCTCAAAGCGGGTCCAGTGGTGGCGTCGATGCAGCGCAAATGAGGGCGGGAGCGGGCAGAGCACGATGGTATCAGACGCCCGAACGGGGGCAGGGACCGATTGAGCGCAACACGGCTTGCAGTGGGTGTCTGCCCTCGCTGGTGGCGAGTGACGTCTGACTGATTTTTCAATCGAGTGGGTTGTTTTGTGCCACGCTGTGCGGTTTGAACGCCGTGCCGCCAGCGCAAACCCATCGCTCCTCACCGAACAGCAGACGCCTGTCTTGAACCCGACTGACTTCCGTTCCTTGCCGCTGCACCGCGCTTTGCTCGATAACCTGGCGTCGCTTTCCTATCACGCGATGACACCGGTGCAAGCGCAGAGCCTGCCTCCTATGCTGGATGGCCGTGACGTGATCGCTCATGCGAAGACGGGTTCTGGTAAGACCGCTGCTTTCGGTCTGGCTGTGTTGCAGGGCTTGGAGCCGAAACGGTTGAGTGTGCAGGCGATGGTGCTGTGCCCGACGCGTGAGCTGGCGGACCAGGTTGCAACCGAGCTTCGAAAGCTCGCGCGCGCCCTCAAGAACATCAAGGTGCTGACCCTGTGCGGTGGTATGCCGTTCGGCCCGCAGGTGGGGTCGTTGGAGCACGGTGTGCACATTGTGGTGGGCACGCCGGGCCGCGTGGAAAAGCACCTTGGCAAGGGTACGCTGGCACTGTCTGGTCTGACGTGCCTGGTGCTCGATGAAGCGGACCGCATGCTCGACATGGGGTTTGAGGAATCCATCGACAACATCCTGCGCGACGTGCCCGCTCAGCGTCAGACCCTGTTGTTCAGCGCAACCTTTCCGGACGAAATCCTGGCAATGACGCACCGCGTGATGTCTGACCCGGTGACCGTGCAGGTGGACAGCGCGCACGACGACACCAGCATTGAACAGTTTTTCTTCAAGGTGGATAAAACAGTCTCGCGCTCGGACGCGGTGCGGTCATTGCTGCTGCAGTACAAGCCGGAATCAGCGGTGGTGTTCTGCATCACCAAGCGGGAAACGCAGGAGATGGCGGACGCGTTGCATCGCCACGGGTTCGGTGCGTTGGCCTTGCACGGCGACCTCGATCAAAAGGACCGTGACCAGACGCTGGTGCGGTTCGTGAACAAGAGTGCGTCGGTTCTTGTGGCCACCGACGTTGCGGCACGTGGACTCGATATCGACGCCCTGGACGCGGTGATCAACGCACAATTCCCGCGTGACTTTGACGCACACACACACCGCGTCGGGCGCACGGGCCGTGCAGGCAAAAAGGGCATCGCATGCACCTTGTATTCAGACCGGGATCAACCGCGCTTGGCGCAGCTTGAGCGCAATTTGGGCCAACCGCTTAACTGCGTGCCGCTGCCCGCTGCGCGTGTGCTTGAGCAAGCTGCCTACAAGCCGGCTATGACAACCGTGCAAATTGACGGTGGCAAGAAGCAGAAAGTTCGGCCGGGCGACATCCTGGGTGCCTTGACGGGCACGCACGGGGTTGAAGGCAAGCGTGTTGGCAAAATTCAGATCTTCGACAACCGTGCGTACGTGGCGGTTGAGCGTGCCGCCGCCAACAAAGCCCTGACGATCCTGCGAGACGGAAAAATAAAAGGCAAATCCTTCAAGGCGCGGATACTCTTCGTCTGAGCGCAAACTGCGCCGACGTAGGCCCTAGACCAGTGAACGTCGGTTGCGGTCAGTCCGGCCAGACCAACTGCTGTCCATCCAACATGGCAAACGGGTAGAGCTGACCTTTCGGATCACGCCAGGCAAGCCCGTCGCTCACGCGAATGATCTCGTAGGCTTCCCAGTTGTCGTCACTGCCGCTCCACCAGCTTTCGTAGTGACTGCCGCTTTCTGAAACGCGCCAGGACCCGCGTGTCGTGCGCTTGCCTTTGGGTGCGTAGAACGTGGTGCCCGACGGATCAAAATACTGTCTGTAGGTGTCGTCACCCCACTCTCCGATCGCAGTTCGGCCGCTCAGCAAGGCGTCGATGTCGGCGCCTGTGATGCGGGACGCGTCGGGGGTTGGCTCTGAAGCGAACACGCCTGCGTTCACACTCACGATGCACATCATCGCCAAACCCGCGAGCCAGCCGGGAAATGTCGCACTTATCGGTTTTATGGCTGTATCCTCGTCATGGGGCCGAGAGGCGAATGGTACAGGACGTCCTCGTCGTGGGCGGTGACCTGTGACGTTTGTCCTTGGGTGTGCGGTAGCCAACATAATTGATCACGTTGACCTGTGGCGCTAGCGATGTGCACGTCGTTGACAGCCGCGGAGCCCGGAATATAGGTTTGTCGGACGTTGTACGTAGGAGCTCCCGGTGAGAACGCTTTTCGGATTGGTGTGTGTCGCCGCGTTGGCTGCGTGTGCTCAGACAGTCGAGGTGGCTGAAAACCGCTCTCGCAGCGTGGTTGCAGGCGGCGAGATCGTGCTGGACAACTTCGGTTTTTGGAACAAGGACTGCCAAGCCCGATCGTTCACCCGGAAGATCACGCAAAAGCCGGCGAACGGGGTGATCACGTACCGCGACGCGAAGTATGTGGTGCCGGAGCGGGTTGGCATCGGCACGTCGACCGGGTGCGTTGGCCAGTCGGTGGCTTCAAAAGAAGTGGTCTACACACCGAACGCTGGCTTCCTCGGCAAAGACGTCGTCGGTCTGGTCGTCGGTAACCAAAGCGGTTCGCGCGCATTTCTCTACACCATTTCAGTCAATTGACAGTCCAGAATCGTTTGACTGCTGGCTACCTGATTGCCTATCGGGTGCGGCGTTTGGCGTGGTGGTAAGTCAGTTTCGAGACCGGTCGTGTACTGATCCAACCTCGGGAGATCAACGGCGTGTCCGTGTTGGTCTGGCTTCTTCCTATTGCACCTACATTGTCGGGCTGGTCACTGCCGACAACACGTGCCCTCGAGTTGGGCTGACGGCACGCAGGTGGGGTGTAAGCCCGTGGTCGCCTAAAACGACTTTTACTCTCTCGAGTAGGAAGGCTTGGTCTCGGAGGCTACAGAGCAACCGTCACTGGCCTCTGTGCCCGCCACAGCCGCACCAGCGTGGCGGCTGCGAGCACGTTCAGTAGCGGAAGAGAGCCGAGCGAGTAAATACCGTGGTGGGCGTAGGTGGCGATTGGCCAGTACGGCACGGTGTGAAACAAGGCCAACGCGCAAGCAGCAGCGGGCGCCCACAGCGCTTGGCGCATGCCACACCACACGGATGCGATCGCCATACCCACAATGGCAAGCATGTACAGGGTGCGCGCGACGCGCGAGGCAGTTTGATACTCGTCGAGGGTGGTGGGGCAATATCCACTGGCACCCACCGATTTACACCACACAACGTGCGTCACAGGAAACAGGATATCGGCGAAGCTGAGAACGGCTTTCTGTACCAGTTCCAGCGGGTTCGTTTTGATGTGGTCGAGCATCGATTGTCTCAAGGTGGCGTCTGCTTCGGGGTCGATAACGCCCCAGTACTGCATCACCTTGTCAGGGTCTTCCGTCACGCCGCCAGCACGCAGGGCTGCCCGGTTGTAGTCGGTGTCTATCCCACTGGACCAATCAAACACACCCCAATACTGGTTACTCAAGAAATAGGTGTACCCAGCACCGCTGGTCACAGGCTCAAGCCGGTCGAGTATGGCTTCGTTTCGCAGTGCCCACGGGCTCAAGACTGTTGCGGTGAGGATGCCCACTAGCACCGCGGCACCGCAGACCCGCCACATGCGCATGGCTGCCGAGGCGACGACAGTAAGGGTCAAGAACACCATGCAGATATAAAAGCTGGTGCCATGTGCGTAGCAGAACGCCACAAACAAAGGGCTTAGTCTGAGACCCGACCAGAACGTCTGCCGCCAACTGTACATGCGGATCGTGTCCACATGCACAATCAGACGCAACATGTAGAAGCACACCGCGGTAAAGAGCGCCATTTGCATCACGGCGCTCAGCGGTGAGCTGATCAATCTGTGCAGCCAGGGATTCAGTAGCAGCAACACGATGGCAGCGTTGGCGACCGTGTGGTGTGAGAACAGCAGCAGCGCCGTGCGGTGCACATAGTAACAGGCAATGGCTACAAAGAGTGAATTGACAAGCGCAATGCCGACCTTCTGGCCGGTTTCGCCGAACACTGTCAGCGGGGCTATCAGCGTGGGGAACAGCGGTGGGCGGTGAAATGCTGGCGGTCCGTCGGGTGAGAACCGAAATCCATTGCCGGCGAGGATATTGCGACCAAGTTCCAAATATCCATCGTGCCCCAGCCCGCCCCACGTGGCGGAAAAGCCAAACAGCGGCAGTATCAGCGACATGAACAAGGCCACGGCAAAGCAAGCGATAAAGACTGACGCGAACAGTCCTTGGGTGCTGGTGCCTTGAGTGTGTTGGTGCGGCGCCATGTGTGTCGGTCTATCCGTTCCTCGTGCGAAGTGCACCCATCGATGAAGACGAGATGCGTCATAGAACGCGGTGCGTCGGCAAAGTTCTGTAACGAGCGGCATCGACAAGGCGCACGCCCACACGAGGAGTGTAGGCGGTCTTGTCGCAAGTTGAGTTGGGGGGTGGGCAAGCATGGGTAGCCCGCGGGAAGTGTCCCGCACCCTGGGTCGTACAGGCCGGCGGGCGACCTTCGCTGACTCCACGAGGTGGGCATGTGGTCGCGCAGCGGATCATGGGCCCTCGGGCGAAGCATTGCGTCGCTGGAGTCGTGGTCCGCGGGTGGTGTGATCGGGTGCCAGGGTTTCTGCATCGGGGGCAGCTGGCTCCATTGCGTTGGCACACCGGTGTGTGATCGGTTAGACGCTGATCTGCTGGCTGTGCGCACGGGCGTGCGGTGGCTATTACTGCGCCCTGTGCCCAGCCAAAAGGTGATCAATGGTCTCTGAATGCCCTTGTCGACGTTCTTCCCACTGTTAGCGAATTTATCGGACCCTGCGCACCACCACCTCCAGCATCAGAAACAACAACACCAGCCCGAGAAACGGCCACCAGATGCGCTGCGCTTCCGTGCTGTTGGCCGACGGGGCCAGGATGGCCTCGAGCGGCTGTCGGGACAGCGACATGACGTCACCACCGGATTCGCGGGCCAGGTCTTCGAGCAGCGGCAGGTTCAGCCCCGCGTTCTGAAACTCAGGGGAATAGGGCACGGCCAGCGCAAAGACCTTGGTCGGTATGGCATCGCGCTGCGCGCTCACCGAGACCACGTACTGCTTGCCTGCGGCAACGGGAAACGTCGCTTCGTACCGACCGGATGCGACCTGGTCGAGCGGGGTGGTGGTTGCGGTGCCGGACGCGTCACTGATGCTGGCGCTGAGCGTCAGGCCGTTCAAGAAACGGTCGTCGCCGTCCAGCGCGTCGACGCTGAGGGTCGCGGTTTGGTCCTGCACGGCAAACCCGGCGCTGAGCTGCCCCGCGTTCTGCTGGCGCATGGTCCAGCGTGCGAGTTGGGCCGCCAACTGCGGAAACTGGGGCCACTCGGTCCACGCCGCACCCCAGCGGCCGCTGAGGTCAGACATGAACGCCGCAGAGCGGCCGAGGCCGTAGCGCCAGACGCTGAGCAGGGGGTCGTCACCCGCGCTCAGCAGCGTCTGCGCCGCGGGCTTCGGCCAGGTGCGCTGGTAGCCGGACAAGGCCGGCACGGCAGTCGGTTCGATGCCGGACAGGATGGCGTGGCCGTCGCGGGTTTCCGGTGTGACCCGCGCTTCGACAAACAGGTCCCGTGTGACGGTGAGCGTCTCGCTGGTGAAGATCCGCGGGACGTGCTGCAGGTCCTTGGCGTAGTAGTAGCGGCCACCCCCGATATCGGCGATGACCTGCATCAGCTGCTGATCCGCGCCGGCGCCGAAGGCGACAGTCGAGACGGTGATGTCGCTGGCGGCGATCTCGCGGCTGAGGGCGACGAAGTCTTCGTCCGACTCGGCCAGCCCGTCCGACAACACGATCAGGTGCTTCACCTTGGCCTGTTGCGACCGCGCCATTCGATGGGCCTCGCGCAAGGCCGGGTACAGCCGCGTGCCGCCGCCGACCGTCATCGCCTGCAGGCTGTCGACGATGGCGCGGCGCTCGCCGGCCAGTGTCGGTTGCACGGCCCAGTCGAAGGTGGAGTCGAACGCCAGCACACCGATCTGGTCGAGCGGGTTCAGCACCTCGATGGCGGCCAACGCGGCGCGCCGCGCTATGGCGAGCTTCTGTTCACCGTCGACTTGCGACGACATGCTGCCGGACTTGTCGAGCAAGATGGTCACCGCGGCGACGGGGATGGCCGCGTCCACCTGGATGTCCATGTCCACCGGCAGCAGGGTTTCGAGCGGGGTGGCGTAGTATCCGCCGGCGGCGTAGGCCCGGTCGCCGCCCACCGTGATCACGCCGCCCCCGCCGTCGCGGACGTAGTGCTCCAGGGCTTGCATTTTCGCGAGTGACAGGTCGTAGCCGGAGACGTTGTTCAGGATGATCAGGTCGAAGTCGTACAGCGCGCGCTGGGTTGAGGGAAAGCGGCTGGCTGTCACCGCCTCGACGTTGAGGCCTTGCACCTGCAAGGCTGCCGTCAACACGTCGGCCTCGGTGGCCTCCGTGTAGACGTGCAACGCGCGCGGCGGGCCACGCACGTCGATGAAGGTGCTGAAGCGGTTGTTCTCGAGCTGCGCGTCGGCGTCGCTGCTGACGAGCACCTCGTACTCGCGCAAGCCCGGGTTCGGTATCCGATCTGCGACGTCGATGACGTTGTTGCCCGCCTGCAGTTGCGTCTCGGCCTGGTACACCACGCCACCGTCCCGCAAGACCGTGATGGACGCGCGCGTTTGCGAGTGGCTGTGCACCGAGGCCTGTATCTCAAACGGCTCGTTGGCGTGTACCCAGTCCGGCGAGCTGATGTGGTCGAGGCGGACAATGTCACTCCGCGTTTGTGATTCCAGTGCCACCGCAAACAGCTCAACGCCGAGTGCGTGGGCAGCGGCCGCGCTGCCACGCGCATCGCCTTCGGTCTCGGCCCCGTCACTGACGACAACGATGCGCCGTTGGCCGCCTGTGGGCAGGGTGGCCAGTGCCAGTTCAATGGCCGCGCCGATGTCAGTCGCGTCCTGATCGACAAAGGACTGCACCGTGCCGTCGATGGTGAGCTCGGCAGCGGGTGCCTGTTCCACGGCGGCACTGGCTCCGAAGACCACCACGCCCACGTCCGTCTGCGCCGGTTTGATCGCGACGGCGTTTCTGACCCACTCCAGGCTGCGGTCGAACGCATCGGCGTCGATGCTGGCGGACTGATCGAGGGCAAAGACCACCGTGACCCGGTTGCTGGCGCTGTGCGTGATCGGGCCGGCCAGCGCCACGACGAGGGTCGCGACGGCAAGGCACCGGAGGGCCGTACCGATCCACAGCCGCGTGCTTGCTGTGCCGCTGCGGTACCGTGCGGCCCATGCGATGGCGGGCAGCACAGCCAGCGCAACGAGCCAGGCCGGGTAGATGAATTCAGGCATGGCCACGCCGTGCGCACCACACGCCCCATTCCGCCAGCAACAACGCGAGTGCGAACCAGGCCAGGTACGGCCACAGCGGTTGTTGGGTGATGCCCGTCAACTGCGCGTCGGGTGGTGTCGTTGTGGCTGCCGCAGCCGACACGCGCCGGGTGATGTTGGATTCCGCCGCGTCCGTCAGATTGGCGGCGATGTAGTGCCGGACGCCGGCGATCGAGTACTGGTACAGCCCGGCTTTCGATGTGTCTGCGACCGTGTAGCGGGGTGCGTCTAGCGCCACGGCCTGTGCGTCCCCGTTCGGTGACGCGATCAGGACCTCTTCGGTGTGGGGCGGAAACGCCAGCGTGAACGGTTCGCCTGTGGCGACCTGCCGGCTGCGGTCACCGCCCGGCCCGGTGGCGAGGCTGAACCCCGGCGTGGCCAGCCACTCGATGCTTTTGCGGATGAACAGCGGGAACGCGGTCTGGTGTGGAAAGTTGGAGTTCAGCAGATCGAAACCGAGAACGATCTGCCGTTGCCCGGGTTGCAAACGCCTCACGGCGAGGTCCGCGTCGGACGTCCAGAACAGCCGTTGCCACCCGGGCAGTGTGTCAGCAGACACCAGGCGAGGCGCGTTGATGCGCACCTGGCTCAGGTCGAGGTCCTGCATCACGTGGCTGTTGTCCGTGCCGTCAACCCCAACGGCGTCACCCCGTTGTGCCACAGCAAAGGGCGACCCGACGGGCGCAGTGTCGACAAGCAGGAAATTGCCACGGCCAAGTTCCGGGACAGGGATGCGATCGAAGACAACCACATCGTAGCCGCGCAGCTCGGCGGCCTGTTGCTCAGCGGTGTCGGTTGCCCCCTCTGGCTGTGTGATCACATCCAGTCGTGTGTCGGGCAGCGCGCGCAACGCGGTTTCAAGGTAGAAGTTGCCCGGTGTCAGCAGCAGGATGCGCCTCGAGAACACCGGTGCGAAGCCCATCCAAGCGGTGTTGTCGACCGCCAACGCGTCGTCGATCTGCACCTGCGCCGTGGCTCGGCCACGCGGCGTGGTTGACACGGGGATCAGCAGGGCGGTTGCACTGTTGGCGGCGAGTGAGATGTCCTGTTGCGACTGCAGCGTCGAGTCGATGCTGAGGCTGAATGGGGCCGTGACCGGGTCGTTCGAGAAATTGTGCACTTCGATGAAGGCGTCGTAGGCCGCTTCGGCGTGGAGCGATTTACGGAGATTGAAGCGCGTGATGGCGACGTTGTCTTGCGGGTTGCCCACCAGGTGGATGTCACTGCCCGCCGTCGAGAAGCGCGACGCGGCATCGAACGCGCCGTCGGTGACAACATGCAACTGCGCCTGTTGTCTGCCGCGCAGCAGCGACCGCGCCAACGTGAAAGCCGCGTCCGGGTCACCGGCCTCGTGCGTTGGCTCGACGGCGCGGAGGGTGGCTTGCAAGCGCTCCCGATCCGATTCGAACCCGGTCAGTGCCCGCGGGGCCCGGCCGCTGGTCATGATCAGCAAGCGGCCGTCCGTCGGCAGCGCATCGATGATGTCAGCGGCCTTGGCGCGTGCCTCGTCAAACCGTGTCCGGCCAAGCGCATTCACGCGGGTGTTCATGCTCGCACTCGTGTCGATGATCAACACCGCGTCCGTCGACGCCTGTGTGGACACCTGCCAGTGCGGCTGGGCCAACGCGAGCCCGAGGCACAACGCGAGCGCGAGCAGCAGCAACAGATTCAGGTCCCGCAACACACGGTGGAATCGGCGGTGTCGGTCGCGAATGCGTATGGCCTGCTGCCAGAATTGCAGGCTCGACACGACCGCGTCCTGTCGCTTGGGCCGGATGCGGTACAACAGGATGATCAGGGGCAGCGATACCAGGGTCAGCAGGCCCCAGGGCTGAGCGAAACCGATCACGGCGCGCCCGCCCGACGCCGCGGCGAACCCAGGTCACGCAGAATCAACGCTTCGAGCGCGACGGATGTCGAGCTGCGCAGGTAGCGGAAGCCGGCCTGCCGGCAGGTCGCCTCGACGGTGTTCAGGTGGGCGTGCAGTTGTGCCAGATACTGCGCAAGCAGCGCGGCGTCGACCGTGGTGCGTATGTCCTCGCCGGTTTCGCTGTCGATCAACTTCAACACGCCGTCGAGGGCAGGCGACAGTTCCTCGTCGGTCAACAGCTGAACGACGATGACATCGAGCTGACGCGACCGCAGTGCCCGCAACGCGGCTGCGATGTCACTGTCGCCGAGCAGATCGGAAATCAGCACCAACACACCGGGGCTGGCGCGGTTGCCCACCACCTCGTTGAACGTGTCAACAAAGCCGCCGCCGTTGCGCCCCGGAGTTGTGGTCTCAACCGCTGTGCCCGGGTTGGTGGTCTGTGCATCAGCGGTGTCGATCTCGGACAGGAAGCGAAGCACGGTGTGCAGGTGGTGCTTGCCTTTGAGGTACGGCAAGGCGTGATCGCGTGTCTGGTGAAACACCGACAGCGCAAAGCGGTCTCGGTTCGACAGCGCGATCACCGCCAATGCGGCAGCCAGTTGTCGGCCGTAGTCGAGCTTCGATACGGTGCCGAACGCCATGCTGGTGCTGATGTCCAGCAACACATGCACGCTGGTGTCCAGCTCGCTGGCATAGCGTTTCAGAAACAGCTGATCCAGTCGGGCCGAGACGTTCCAGTCCACGTGCCTGACATCGTCGCCGGGGTGGTACGGGCGGTAGTCGCTGAATTCCAGTCCGGCGCCGGTGCGCGCGTGTATCCGTTCGCCGGCACGCGGGCCGCGGGCCGGCGTGTTGACCAGAAACGGCAGGCGTTCGAGTCGACGCAGAAAGGCGTCATCGAACACGCTGCGGTACCCCACGCTGTCAGCGGCGGTGTTGGCTGAGGGGGGCTGGACTGGTGGCGCGTGCATGGAAAGGGTTGGCCTAGCGATCCTGTTAGTCGCCTTGGGTCAGCGGGATGGCTTCAACAATCGCATCAATCACCGCATCCGGGGTGATGCCTTCTGCCTCCGCTTCGAAGCTCGGCACGATGCGGTGCCGCAATGTGCTGTGGCAGCTGGCCTTGATGTCGTCGAAGCTGATGTTCAGGCGGCCTTCCATCAGTGCCCGGGCTTTGGCCATCAGGATCACGCTCAGGGCGCCGCGCGGGCTTGCGCCGTGCCGGACGTAGCGACGGGTCACCTCCGGTGCATCCGCTGACTCGGGGTGGGTCGCGGTCACCAGCCGAAGGGCATAGTCTTTCACGTGGTCGGCCACCACGATGCTGCGTGTCAGCTGCCGCAGCTGCATCAGCGTGTCGGCGTCGAGCACCGCTGCGGGTGGCTCCGCCGCTGCGCCGGTGGCCCGCTCCACAATGACGGACAAGTCGGCGATATCCGGAAACCGGGCCACCAGCTTCAGCATGAAGCGGTCGAGCTGGGCTTCCGGCAGAGGGTAGGTGCCTTCCATCTCGATCGGGTTCTGCGTCGCCAGCACCATGAAGGGCTGCTGCAGTGTGTGCACTTCGTTGCCGACGCTGACGTGGTGTTCCTCCATCGCTTCGAGCAGGGCCGACTGGGTCTTGGGTGTGCCACGGTTCACTTCGTCGGCCAGCAGCAACTGCGTGAACACCGGGCCCTGTTGAAAGCGAAAGTGGCGTTGGCCGTGCTCGTCCTGCGCCACCATCTGCGTGCCGATGATGTCGGCCGGCATCAGGTCCGGTGTGAACTGCACCCTGGAAAACTGCAAGTCCATGCAATGGCCGAGCGTTTTCACGAGCAGGGTCTTGCCGAGGCCGGGCACGCCTTCGAGCAGCACGTGGCCCCCGGCCAGCAGGGCAGCCAGGACACCGTCGATGATGTCGTGGTGTCCGACGATCTGTTGCTCGATGCCCTCGCGCAATTGCTGAATGCGGGCGCTGGCGGTGTCGATGTCTGTTTGCTGGCTCATGGTGGTCTGTGGCGTGCCCTCGATCTGGTCCTCGGCGTTGGCGCTACCGGCCCGGGTCCGTGTCCCGGGGTGTGGCGTCCACGGCGCGACTCAATTGCAGGAAATAGCATTTGACGTAGTCTTTCTGATGCGTCGGGACGGTGTCGTTCGCGAGAATCGCCTCGAGCTGTTGGTGTTGCGGCAGCCCGACAGCCCGCGCCCGCCCAGCGACCGCGTTGACGGTGGGTTGGACGCGCGTCTGGACCACGATGTCCTGGCCCTCGGTGACCGTACCGCTGGCGCGGATGTCCGGCAGATCGAGGTCGAGGCCGTTGTCCGTCACCTCGCTTTGGCGGGCATCCGGCGACGTCCCGTGGCCGCCTCGCTGTGCCGCGTGGCGGAAGACCCGCGCCGAGGCGTCGCGGTCTTCGAGTTCCATCACACCGGGGCCGGGTTCGCCCCGCGCGTTGTCATCGCTGTCGCTGCGGCCGAGACCTGGCTGGCCGGATTCCGCACTGCCGGCGCTGTCGTCGAGGTTGTCGCGGCTGCTCTGTACTCGGCGGTAGGCGCGTTCGAGTTCCTCGGCGTCACGGGCCGACCGCTGGCGTTCGCGCAGTGTCTGCAACAGGGATTCGAGTGGCTCCGTGTCACCGTCTTCGGCGGCGCTCATCGCTCGGCGGAACGCCTCCGGGTTGATGTCGGTGCCATCCAGGGCACGGTCGAGCGTCGACAGTTCAAGGGCATTGGAGGCGGATGGCGTGCCGTTGAGGGCATTCTGCGCAGCCTGTTCAAGCTGCTGACGTGCCCGTGCCAGGGCCTCGGTGCTCCCAGTCTGGCCGCCCCCAGTCTGGGCGGCGAGTTCCGCGCTTGCATCACGAATGTCGAGGCGCAAGTCGTTGAGGCGGGTGACTGCTTGGTCCCGGCTCAGGCTGCCGCCCTGCATACGCCGCCCGAGGCGCCCCATGTCCTCGGCTACCTCGCTGCTGGCGGCAAGCTGCTCGCTCGCGGCGCGCTGCGCCAGCGCGGCGCTGTACGCCTGCAACACGGCACCTTCACGTTGCACGGCAGGGTCGATCGCGGTCTCGAGGGCGCTGCCTGACGGGGTCAGCTCAAGGCTCGATACCAACAACAACAGCAGCGCAGCGATCGGCACCAGGCGACCCCAGCGCACACCCGGGTAGCAGAAGTCGGCGTTGCCGGATCGGCTGGACAGTGGAAACACGCGATGGCCGACCAGCGTGCGCACCCGCTGCAACTGGGCCGCGAGGTCTCTCGCTTGCGACGAGTGCGGGTCGCGCTCGTACAGCTCCCAGGCGCTGCTGAGGCG
This sequence comes from Pseudomonadota bacterium, assembly GCA_039196715.1. Taxonomy (NCBI): domain Bacteria; kingdom Pseudomonadati; phylum Pseudomonadota; species Pseudomonadota bacterium. Next base: position 4,563 of record JBCCUP010000070.1, on the reverse strand, counting down.
CTGTTTCAGATTCAGGCGGATGTCGGTCACGATCGCAACCGACAGTGGGCTGCGCCGCTTGGTCCAGCCGATCGCAGCACCGAGTGCCACGCCGAAAACCACGCAGATCGCCAGGGCCTGCGTCGGCGTCACCGGCGGGCCAGTGAGGCGCACGGCCACGACCGCGACACAGGCCGCCAGCAGGCCCCAGAACAACCCCGCCAGAGCGAAGTGTGTCACCGCCTGCTTGCCTTCGGCCCACGCGAGTCGGCGGACCGTGCTGTCCAGTTGCGCGAGCGTGGCGCCGCCTGTGCCGGCGCGGCTGCCTGCGGGTACCGAAAAGCGAAATGCTGAACTCACGGTTACGCTGCCACGTCATCGGATGTCTGCCGCGCACGTGAGCGCAGCAGGCGAAGCCCGTCTAGACACAACAATACGGCCAAGACGGTGTAGCTGCCAACAAACAGCGCACCGCAGTGCAACAGCGGCGGTGCACTGTTCGGTGCGGTCGCGTGGTAGCTCAACGCGGCGTGGCTCAGGCACGGACTGAACACCGTGGCGAGTGCATAGACAGACACCAGCACAGCCGGGCAACCGAGTTTCAGCACGGCCTCCCGTGCCGGCCAGCGCAGCACAAACCAGATGCCAAGCACGCGGTAGAACACCGTGTGCACGGCCGTGAACGCGACGACCCACGACAGCTCAGCAGCGGCAAGGCTTGAGATCGCGTGCGCAACCAACGTGAGCGGCAGGCACAACAGCATCAGGTAACCGAGTTGAGCGAGCTGTATGCCGACGTATCCGATCACGGAGCGCGGTTGTTCGGTCGACGGCGGCTCAGCCGTTGGTCTTCCGACCGGCTGAGGGGTGCGCGGCGGAAAGATGTCCATCAGCAAGGCAAAGCCCGCCAGGGCGGCACCGCTGACAGCCAGCACGGCGACCAGTGTCGCCGGCTCGTCACCGGTGCCCGTGCGTTCAAGCAGGCTGGTCTTCGGCCACCACAGCAACAACACGCCTGCCTGCAACGCAAGGTACGGCAAGAAGCCGTGGGTGATAGCCGCGATCGAATGCGTGCGCAGGCGAGCCGCAGCACTGTCGGTCACGGTCGCACCTCCGAGTTGTCAAGGCGCCAGGCGACGATGCTCAGGTAGAGATTGTCCCGTTTGGCGGTGTCGTGTCCTTGCCAGGGGCTGCGGGTGAAGCCAAGCAGAAGCAGATCGGCATCGCTGTCGCGACGGATGCGGCGGCTCAGCTCACCGTTTAGCAGCGCGTCGAATGCGGCAACCGCAACACCGTCGTGTGATGTGCGGAGTTGATCGCGCCAGTTCGATTGCACTTGGTTTTCATCGAAGCGCAGGCGCGCGGTTTCGCCATCGGCGACCGTGCCGAGTGCGAAGGCCCCACCGCGGGTAAACGCCCACAGACCGGTCAGCGTGCGACCGGACCGGTTGCGCAGCTCGAGCCCTGAATCGGCCCGGTATTGCACGTCTACGTCAAAGTTAACGATGTCGTTGCCCTGTGCGCTGTACGTGCGATACGGCAGGGCGGCATGGGGTGTGATCGCGGGCGTGGTGTCCTGTTCGAATATCCACGTTGCGGGTGGGGGTGGCGCCTGGGTGGTGTAGCGGCTGTCCGTGTTCGCGACGGCCCGAAACTGGGGTGACACGCCGCCGTAGTCGACACGAAGTGGGTCGGTGCGGGTGGACTGCAGTCGGATGTGCAGGTCGAGCTCGGCCAGCGTGCTGTTGTCGAGGGGCTCCACAAGCGCCAATGAAGCGAGCATCGGTGCCTGGGGAAACAGGACGCGGTGAAAGAGGCCGGCTGCTGCCGCAACGAAAACCATCGGGACAGTGAAGGCCACCGCATGGGTGCCAAGGCGACTGGCCTGGTCGGCGCTCGGCCGTCGCACAAGCAACACCAGCACGACCAGATACAGTGCGGCAAACGCGATCACTGGCAGGTGACCGGGGTAGTCCACGGCGCGTTGTGCAACCAGCTGATCGAGCAGCCGTGTCTCTGTGCTGGGGTGATCTTGCGCGTCAATCAACGTCACCGACTCGACTGCACGCGGCTGCAGCACGCGGTACATCAGCTCGCGTAGCCCTCGCCAGCTCGAAAAGGGCTCGCCTGCGATGTCAAACGCGGTCAGCACGACGCGACCACGGCCGGTTGCGGCTTCCACCACCAGCGGCAGTGCGTCGGCGCCGCGCAACACGAAGGTGCTGACCGACTCGGGATTCGGAATGAGGTGCGTCAGAATCAGAGGTGACGACCCGGTTGGCAGTGGCCATTTGCTGTCGAGTGCCGTGTGCAACGCGGTCGTGTCGCTGACAGTCCGCGTGCCTTGGATGTGCGCTGGCAACACGGCAGCCAGTTGCGGTGCTTGCAGCATCGCAGTGTCGTGCCCGCCGCTCACCAGCAGGCTGCCGCCAGCGGCAACCCATTTTCGCAGCGCCTGGACCTGCTGATCCGAGAGCCTGCGCAGCGAGACCCGGTGCAGCACAACGGCCTCAACACTGTCGTAGCCCAGCCAGTGGGCGGGCAGAAACTCAGCCAGTGGGTACACCACGCCGAGCTGGTGTGTGTCACGGTCGTTCAGGTAGCCAAGGTTCGCATCGCGGCCCAGCGCCACAACAAACCGCTGTCGGCTGAGCTGGGTGCGCAGGTCCAGCGACCGGCTGGCCACGACCTCGCCGCCGTCGCCGATCACCCGAAACTCCACCGGCACGGCGATGCGAGACAGGAACACCGTGAACTGCACGCGCTTTTGCGCGCCTTGCGCCAAGGTCAGAGGCTGTCGGTAGTGCGTGGGGTAGTCACCGTGGGGGCTGGCGTCGGTGGTCACGACGTCGAGCGCGCCGGTGACGGCCGGGCCGTGATTTCGCACAGTGACCGTGACGGGCGTCCAGGTGTCGATGACCACCTGCTGTTGGAAGCCGACGTGGGCGTCGATCTCGATGTGCTGGTCAGCGCGTTGCAGCTGCGCGTGCGCCGCGACGGAACCCAGTACCGCGATGCATTGGAGCACTGCCTGCAGGGCGAGCCAGAACCAGCACCGGCACGTTGATGTCAGATCGCGGGTCATAGGGGGTGATGGTACATCCGGAAACACGCTGACCACGCAGCACTCGCCAAGCACGTCGGTTGTCGGCGAGTCAGATCGGACGGGACCGCGTTGACGTCGGCCACAACGGTTGCGTGGGTGTTCCTGCCACGTACGCCACCGTTGCACGCGCTCTGTGAGCCAAGCTGAAGACAGTTGTTCGGTTCCAGCGGGAGAGACCCGTGCAATCAATGCCCCGACAACACACGGCCAATCGCATCGACAAACACCTCTGCGCCGAGGGCAATGTCGTCGTCCGAGGTGTTCTCCGTCCAGTGGTGACTGATGCCGTCGATCGAGGGCACGAAGAGCATGGCCGAGGGTACCCGCAGTGCAATCACCTGGGCGTCGTGGCCGGCGCCCGACGGCATGACCAGCCACTGGTCGGGTGCGTGGACTTTCGCGGATTCAATCAGGGTGGATTGAAGTGTTTTGTCCATGTGGGCGGGCGTGCTCTCGCCCATGGGTTCAATGGTCGCGGTGCAGGGGCCTTCATTGGCCTCGCTGACCAGCGCGTACAGGGTTGCCTTCATGCGGTCCAGTGTCGCCGGGTCGGCGTCGCGAAACTGCACGATCATCTCTGCACCGCCGGGGATGATCGACGGCTGTCCAGGCTCGAGCGTCACGCGCCCGACCGTCCACACGCTGTGCGGCCCGGCCACACCTGGAAACGCCTGCTCGATCTGATGCCACAAACCCATCAATGCCTTGCCCGCATCGCGGCGGATGGCCATCTGGGTTGTGCCAGCGTGGTTCTGAATGCCGGAAAAAGTGATCCGGTATTGCCATATCGCGACGATGGATGTGACGACGCCGATTTTCAGGCCCTGCGTGACCAGCGTCTGACCCTGTTCGATGTGTGCTTCAAAGAAGGCGCGGTAGCGGCCCGGCTCGATCGTCAGGCGTTCGCGACCCGCGAGCCCCGCGTCGGCCAACAAGTCACGCAAGCGTCCGCGGCCCGATCGGCAGACGGAACCGTCGAGGGCCACTTCCGACACGTCGCCCACAAAGCTCTCGGAGCCGAGAAAGGACGCTCCGCTGAAGTGGCCTTCCTCATCGGCGAACGCGATGACATCGACACCGCCTGCCACGCCCGACTCGGCGGCGGCCCGCGCGGCCTCGAGCGCGTAAACCACACCGAGTGCGCCGTCCAGCCAGCCGGCGTGGTTTTGACTTTCGATGTGGCTGCCTGCCAGCACGACGGGTCCGTCGCTCGGTGCGCGGCCGTAGACGTTCGCGATGCCATCGATGGTGGCCTCGTGCCCGATGGCCCGCAACTGGTCGGCGAGCCAGTGGCGCGCGGTCATGTCGTCGGCCGACAGGGTGGGTCGATGCACACCGGTTTTGTAGGTGCCGATCGACCGCAGGTGGTACAGGTCCCTCAGTACGCGCTCGGTGTTCGCACGCAACACGTAAGCCTCTTTTTGTTCGTGTCGGACTGGACGCCAGTCAGCCACAGAGACCGTGGAATAGCAATCCGG
>JBCCUP010000069.1 GCA_039196715.1 Pseudomonadota bacterium | reverse complement strand
CATCCTGATTGACGGCCTCTGGAACAGCTTGGCCACGGGCAAGGACGGCCTGAAACCGGCCCAGGCCAAACACCTGTGCAACGTCTTCCTCGAGGGCTGCCTCGAGGGTGCACACCCCACTTGAGACTGCAGCCATGACCCCTTCGCTCAGCCCGCAAGACACCATCGACCACGCCCGATACCCGATCGACGAACCGGACAACCCGCGCCGCCAGGCCGCGGTCGACGCGGTCCGCGCTGCGCTCGCCGAAGACGGCTGCGCAGTGATCCGGCACTTCTTCAGCAAAGCCGGTCTCGCAGCACTGGTGGACGAGGCCGAGACGCGCAAGGTGAAGGCCTACTACTCCCCGACCAAGGCGTGCAACGTCTACCTCAACGACGGCAACCCCGAGCTCCCGCCCGAGCACCCCACCAACGTACTGAAGCCGCGGACCAACGGCTTCATCACGGCAGACCTATTCGGTGAGGACACCGTGGCGCGGCAGCTCTATTACTGGGCACCGCTGAAGCGCTTTCTCGCCGACTGCCTCGGCAAGGACGAACTGCACATCTACGACGACCCGGTCTCGAACATGATCGTCAACCTCGGCAAACCGGCGCAGGAGTTCAATTGGCACTTCGACACCAACGAATTCACCATCACGCTGTTGCTGCGACCGGCGAGCTCCGGTGGGATTTTCGAGTACGTGCCGGACTTGCGCACGGCGGAAGACGAGTGCTACGACGAGGTCGCGCGCGTCCTGCACGGCGACCGCAGCCGCGTTCGGGAGCTCGAACTCAACGCCGGCGACCTGCAGTTCTTTCTCGGTCGCTTTGCCCTGCACCAGGTCACCCCCAACACGGGCGAGAGCGACCGGCTCGTGCTGATCATGTCATTTGCCGACGCCCCGGGCATGATCGGCAGCAAGGAACGCGTACAGCAGCTCTACGGCAAGGTGACCGACGCCCACGAGCAACGCCAACGCTTTTCGGACGGCCTCGCGGACTGAGCGCCGACCGGCTAGCGGGTCCGCCGCCACCAGGCGGCGACGTGCCAGATTTGGAGCCAAAAGACGCCAGCAATCAGCAGTCCGAGCGGCAGTGCCAACAGCAGCGACACCAACCAACTGAGTGGCACCGCGTCCTTGTGTGTTGCGTGTTCGCCCCAGATGACGAACGCGCCCGAGCGCAGCAACCACAGTGCGGCAACGTAGCCCACCGCAATCGACACAACGCTCTCCACGCGCGCCAAGACGGGTCGGTTAATCTCTCGCCGTGGTGCAGCCATCACCCTCGACCACCCAGGCACTCGAACCAACGCAGGCAAAGCCAGCGAACGAGCAGCGCCGGGCAATGCGCCGCCTTACTCAGCCAGGGCATTCTGGCTGGCACCCCGCCGTCGTGATGCGGCCATGGGTCACATCGACACCTCATTGGCCTGTGATACGGTGGTAGTAGGCGTAGACGCACACGGCGGCCAACACGGCCAGGCCGAGTGAAACCAGGAGATCCTTCAGCAGCGTTTGCCCCGGCTTCGGCCGGTCCAACGCGTGCACACCGTTCCACAGCGGCACGCCCAGGAAGCCGGCGAGTGATTCGGCGTCGGCGAACAATGCGTCGCGGTACCCACCAAATGGGTGGTTGTTCAGGGTCAGCAGCTCGATCCGCCGCCCACCTCGCAGCACGAGGTTGATTTGCAAGGCCGCACCGGCCCGCCTCGGATATCGGAGAGTGAACCCCAGCAGCTGCACTGCATGGATGTCAGTCAACCGGACGTGGCTGTCGGACTTCGAGCTGTAGCGGCCCGTCCAGAGCGCATTGATCGAGCGATCAAGCTGGATGGGTCGCGCTTTGCTCCAGCAAACCGCACCCACGACGCCCAGGACCAGCAGCGCGATTGGCCCGCTGACAAACAGCGCGCCAGTCCCACCGAGCAACCCTGACAGGAGGACAAAGACCGCGATAAGAAGCAAGGACGACAGCGCGACCAGGCTCAGAACCAACGGCACAAGGAGGAGAAGTGGCACCTTGTAGACCGCACGTTCCCCGGTTATCACCGAAAACCTGTGCCAAAAACTCAGGGTATTGGGTTGTACGGGGTTCCAGTCGATGGACGCCGCAACCTCATCCCCAAAGGACGCAGCGTCGACGGGATCGGGGTCAAAGCGGAGCTTCGCCCGCGCCTTGAACTGCGCCCATCCGATCCAGTTCCACGTAATTTTCGACGGCGTGCTCACCGAAGGCGCTCCTTTCAGGATCCGCGTCTCGCCTACCACAGGGAAAAAGGCCGTGCTCCACTGAGCGAAACGGCCGAGTGCCACCGACCGGCTCGAAGATAGACGCCGCGTTGCCCACAGGATACAAACGTCGTACCAGGCGCCACTCTACAGGGCGTTGTGGTGCCTTTGGCTCGCCCCCTGTCTCGGTCGATGTCGTCGCTTTCGCTTCAATCGGGTCGAGCAGACTGGACACTCCGGTGCCGTTCACGCAGCAACAGGAACAAGGGCAAGCCGAGCGACACCCCCACCGTGCAGGTGCCAAGTGTCGGCAGCCACAGGCGGGTCATCCCCTGGCGTCGGCCTTCGACCCAGATGAACACCAACAGCACAACGGCCGAGACGATCACATCCAACCACGCAAACGCCGCCACGCGGTTGACGAACGCACCCGAAAGCAGAAAATTCAGGTCGAGGCCGAACTCGAGCACCCACGGCACGAAGGCTGAGAGCGGCAGCACCGTGCCGACCACACACATCAGTGCATAGAAACGCGTCATCAGCGAATTCTCCGAACCCAGTTTATTCAACACGGCGACGCCGTGTTCTGGAAAGAAATGCAAGGCTGTGACACCCCGTTCGCCACAGTCGGTCGACGCCACGGGTTACGCCTTCGCACAGCCGCGCCTTGGAAGCGTAGCAGTCAGACAGGGGCCGATCGCTCGGGCAGGCCCTCGGGGCACGCGTCGATCAGGCCGACGTCGTGGCAGACCCGCGTCGAGCTCAGGTGGGTGTGTGCTCTTTTGCGCCCGCCGTCCCGCGGCTCAACGCCAGGCAGAGCAGTGCCAGGGCCGGCGCCCAAAGCCAGATGTGGCTTGCCACGATCGGCGACCAGCTGAGCCAGGCGGGCTCGGTCACCATGAGAAACGCCACCGGGTCGCCCATGTGTTGGGTCAAGGCTGTTGGGGCGGTGTACCAGTAGAGCGCCATACCGCTCATTACCAGCGCGAAGGGCCAGGCGTAGTCGCGTTTGCCGCCCATCATCTGCAGCGCACACACCAGCAGCACCCCCAACAGCAGCGTGTTGATCGCAATCTGCACCCACGCGAAGGGGGCCAAGTCGCCTCGCTGCATGGCCCACGTCACCTGCTTGGCAATCAACGCCACGTCGACGGGGCTCAGGTTGTAGGTCGCCTGGATGTCGTACCGGTGCGCCACCTCGACCCAGTCGATGCCGGTGTGGAACCGGTCCGTCGCCAGAGTCCACACGGTGAGCAACAGACACACGATGGCAAAACCGGCGGAGACGGCACCGAGCACCCGCAAGGCCTGCAGTGCCCTGCCCTTTGACTTGCTCATCTTGGATGCCCTGCCTCTGTCACCGTCGCGCTCGGCTCATTCTCCGACACCGCGTCAGCGCAGAAACCAGACACGCGTCACAAAACCGGGGTTGGCGCACCGCACACGGGCCACACGAACGCCGCAGCGGGGCCGAATCAGAACTGCGTGCGCGCGGCGTCCACCGCCTCGACCAGGAAGTCCGCCACCGCGTTGATCGCACCCATGGACCGGGTGCTCTCATGGCGTGCGAGCCAGTAGCTGCGCGTGACACTGAGTTCGGGCAGCACACGCTGCAGGCTCGTGTGCGTTTCGGCGATGTAGCGGTGGAGAATGCCGATGCCGGCCCCACCGCGCACGGCCTCGAGTTGGCCCACCGCACTCGCGATGGCTGTGTCGGTCTGCCAGTGGGCACTGAACTCTCGGGTGTAATCGAGCACGTCGCTGTAGACCAGGTCATCGACGTATCCGACCAGGCGGTGCGCGGCCAGCGCCGAGGCAGACTCGGGTTCGCCGGCCGACACGAGGTAGTCGCGGCTCGCGTAAAGGCCGAGCGCGTAGTCGACGAGCTTGCGTGCCACCACCGACGCCTGCTCCGGCCGCGCCAGCGTGACCACGAGGTCTGCTTCGCGACGCGAAATCGACACACTGCGCCCCATCGGCACAAGCTCCACGCGGATGCCCGGGTGGCGATCGGCGAGCTCGCCGAGCCGCGGCGCGATGAAATGCAGGCCGAACCCGTCTGGCGCACCCACCCGCACCGTGCCGCTGACAGCGCCGGCATCGCGCTCTGCCCCGACACTCAATACCTCACGCTCGACGCGTTCGGCCACCACCAGCAGGCGCTGTCCCGCCTCGGTGAGGTCGCAGCCGTGGGTGCGTCGATGGACCAAGGTCTGCCCGAGCGCGGCCTCGAGCTGCTGCACGCGCCGACTCACGGTCGCGTGGTTGACCCCGAGGCGCTTGGCCGCGGCGAGCAGCTGACCGCTGCGGGCGACCGCGAGGAACACGCGCAAGTCATCCCAGTTGGGGTGCGTCATACGACACTAATTTTTGCACAAACAGTGTCCAATTTTGCCCATTGTTTGTGCGAAAAGACAGTGCCAGACTGCCCAATCTCCCCCACTCCGCCAAAGGCCACCCCCCATGCGACAGATTGGACACTTCATCAACGGCGCGCGCGTGGACGGCGCGAGCGGCCGCACCGCCAACGTCTTCAACCCGGCAACCGGTCAGGTGCAGGCCCAGGTCGCACTCGCGAGCGACGCCGAGCTGCAGGCTGCCGTGGACTCGGCCAAGGCTGCGCAGCCCGACTGGGCCGCAACCAACCCGCAGCGCCGCGCGCGCGTGTTCGCGAAATTCGTCGACCTGCTGAACCAGAACATGGAAGAGCTCGCCGACCTGCTCGCCAGCGAACACGGCAAGACCTTCGAAGACGCCCAGGGTGACATCATCCGCGGCCTCGAGGTCTGCGAGTTCGTGACCGGCGTGCCGCACTTGTCCAAAGGCGAGTACACCCAGGGTGCCGGCCCGGGCATCGACATGTACTCCATGCGCCAACCGGTCGGCATCGGCGCGGGCATCACCCCGTTCAACTTCCCGGCCATGATCCCGATGTGGATGTTCGCCCCCGCCATTGCGTCGGGCAACGCTTTCATTCTGAAGCCGTCCGAGCGCGACCCGTCCGTGCCCATGCGGCTCGCCGAACTGATGATCGAAGCCGGCCTGCCGGCCGGTGTGCTGAACGTGGTCAACGGCGACAAGCAGGCGGTCGACGGCATCCTGCAACACGATGACATCGGTGCGGTGTCTTTCGTCGGTTCCACCCCGATCGCCCAGTACGTGTACAGCCAGGGCTCGGCTGCCGGCAAGCGCATGCAGTGCTTCGGCGGCGCCAAGAACCACATGATCATCATGCCCGACGCTGACCTCGACCAGGCAGCAGACGCGCTGATCGGCGCGGGCTACGGCTCCGCCGGCGAGCGTTGCATGGCGATCTCGGTGGCGGTTCCGGTGGGCGAGGAGACCGCCGACGCCCTGATTGAAAAGCTTGTTCCCAAGGTCAACGCCCTCAAGATCGGTCCGTGGAACGGGCGCGGCTTGGACCTCGGTCCGGTGGTCACGGCCGAGGCGAAGGAACGCATCCTCGGCCTGATTCAGAACGGCGTGGACGCCGGCGCCGATCTCGTGGTCGACAACCGCACCGTCAGCATCGAGGGCTACGAGGACGGTTTCTTCATCGGTGGCTGCCTGTTCGACAAGGTGACCAAGGACATGGACATCTACCAGACCGAGATCTTCGGCCCGGTGTTGTCGGTAGTGCGCGCTGCGAACTACGAAGACGCGCTGGACCTGCCGATGTCACACGCCTTCGGCAACGGTGTGTCGATCTTCACACGCGACGGCGACACCGCGCGCGACTTCGCCGATCGCATCAACATCGGCATGGTCGGCATCAACGTACCGATTCCGGTGCCGTTGGCCTACCACAGCTTCGGCGGTTGGAAGGCGTCCCACTTCGGCGACCTGAACCAGCACGGCGTCGACGCGATGAAGTTCTGGACCCGCACCAAGACCGTGACCAGCCGCTGGCCGTCCGGCATCAAGGAAGGCGCGGAGTTCGCCATCCCGGTGATGAAGTAGGCGACAGCCGCCTGTTCGACCAGCCCGGCCTTCGTGCCGGGCTTTTTTTTGGTCCTTGTCACACTGAACCCACCGCCGGGTTGCCGGGGTGTTCATTGGCAGCGCGCTCTGGTGGGTGTCTCGGGTTCAGCCCACGTTGGCCGCGCGCACCGGGATCGACACCGGCGCGGTGCTGACACTCCGGGGCTGTTGGACCGCGGTGTGCGCCGTGCGGCCCCAGTCAGTGTCAGAGCTGCGGAATCAACTCAGCGAGGATCTCGCAGGCGAGCGCCATGTCGTCGGGTTGAGCCAAACCCACGCGCACGCAGCGGTTCAGCGGCGTGACGCCGGGCATGCGCATGAACACCCCACGCGCCGCCAGACGCTCGAGCAAGGTGACCGCCCGATCGGTGCCGCCAACGTCGAGTGCGACAAAGTTGGTGAACGACGGCTCAGCGTGCAGGTCGAGCGTTTTCGCGAGCGCGTAGACCCGCTGACGGGCGGCCTCCACGGCGTCCCGCACGCCAGCCAGAAAGGCGTCATCGTCGACGCTGGCCGTGGCGCCGGCCTGGGCAACGCGGTTGAGGTCGAAGTGGTTTCGGACCTTCTCGAAGGCCGCAATGATCTCGGCGTTGGCGATGCAATAGCCGATGCGCTGGCCCGCCATGCCGTAGGCTTTGGAAAAGGTCCGAAAACGCAACACCTGCGGGTTGTCGGTGTCGAGCGTGGCTGCAACACCCGCCGGCGCGAATTCGATGTAGGCCTCGTCCAGCACCAGCAGGCAATCCACGGGCAGGTTGTCGATCAGACGTTGAATGGCCTCGGCACCGTGGCAGGTGCCCATCGGGTTGTCGGGGTTCGCGAGGTAGATCAGACGTGCACCGACCTCGTGCGCCTTGGCGAGCAGGGCATCCGGGTCCTCGTAGAAGCCGGCGTAGGGCACGGTGTGCAACACCGCACCGTAGCCGTTCACGTGGTAGTTGAAGGTCGGGTACGCGCCCAGCGAGGTCACGACCGGCGTGCCCGGGGTGCAGAACAACCGCACGGTGAGACCGAGCAAGGTGTCGATGCCGGCATCGACGACGATCTCCTCAGCGTTGACACCGTGACGCGCGGCCAGTGCGTGGCGCAGATCGTGGCTGGTCGGGTCGGCGTACCACGCGCTGGTGGCCAGCGCGTCGTGCATGGCGGCCATGCCCGCCGGCGACTGGCCGAAGGCGCTCTCATTGGCACCGATGCGCAGCCGAAAGGGCGCGCCGCGTCGCCGCTCGAGCTCCTCGGGGCCAACGAAAGGCGTCGTGGCCGGCAGCTTGGCGATCACCGGCGCAAAGGGTATGGTCATGGCTTGTACTCACCGTGGTCAGCAGGCAATCATACCGTGACGCCGCGCCGCGTGATGCCACGGACTGACATGACCGCACCGAACAGCCCCGCGACCTTCACCGGCCAGTGCTACTGCGGCGCGGTGTGCTTCAGCGTCACGCTCTACGCACCGGCGATCTTCGCAGGCTACTGCCACTGCGACGACTGCCGCCGTGCGCACGCAAGTCCGCTCTATCACTTCGCGTACGTCGATGCCTCCGCGTTCACCCTGGAGTCGGGTGACGCGCAGATCCGCGAGTACGTGCGCGATGAGCGACTCTCGCCGAGCCTCAAACGGTGCTTCTGCGACGTCTGCGGCTCGCGCGTGTTCAACCGACTCGCACCGGAGTTCGAGGGGCGGGTGCAACCGCACATCGGCGTCTTTCCCGCCATCCTCAACGAAGCGGGCGCCAGTGCCCACCCCTTCCTGAAACCGCGGTACCACCTGCACAGTCGGGAGGCGACCCTGGCGCTCGACTGCGTGCAGGATCGCCTGCCTCGACGTTGAGACCCAGGAGCCTCGCATGCCATCCGGATCGTGTTTGTGCGGCGCCGTCCGCATCACTGTTGACCGCCAGCTGACCCAGCCCGACCTGTGCCACTGCAGCGTGTGCCGCAAGTACGCAGCCGTCGGTTTCGCCTCGTGTGACATGCCGCGGGAGGCCGTGGCCATCGAGGGCGAAGCCTCGATCACCTGGTTTCAGTCGTCAGAGAAAGTGCGCCGGGGATTCTGCAGCCGCTGCGGCAGCGCGCTCTTCTTCGACCCGCTGTTTCACGACTGGACGGCGATCGCGATGGGCGTCTTCGACGAGCCAACCGGCACCACCCTTGGCAAACACATCTTCACCGCCGACAAGGGCGACTACTACACCATCGAAGGCGACTTGCCGCAGAACGCGCAGTAGGCCCTGGCTGGCTGCGCCCGCCAACCTGATATCGAAACAATCGCCATTCCGGGTACCGTGTTTACATGAAACTGTTGTTGTCGTCGGTTGTTGTGCTCGCCCTGGTCTGGCTGTTCCTGATCCGACCAGACCAGATTGCCGAAACCGAAAAAGTTCGACAGCAGTTGGCATTTGAAGCGGATTCCTTGAGCCAAGCGCTGAAGCTTGAAATGGAAAAATACCGCCTCGTATCGGTGTTGCTGACACAGACCGCCAACATCAACGCCGCCCTGACGAGCAACGCAACACGCGGAGAAGACAGCGCGCAAGTGCTCGACCGCATCAGTTATCTGCAAGCCCTCTCCGGCGTGAATGCCCTCGCGATTTTGAGGCGTGGCGAGAGCGAGAGCATGCCGGCCCTTGCGCTGCCGCCCGCGTTACTGCAGAGCGGGCGGTGGCAAAACGGCGTGCAACGTGCCTTTCACGGCAGCCTTGGGCGCGCCTATTTCACCGACCCGGAGGGCCGCCCGCATTATCTGTTCTTCACGCCCGTGTTCAGCGAGGACGGCGGCGCACCCCAGGCTATCCTCATCGCACTGATCGACCTTGGCCCGATCCGGGACCGTTGGGAGAGCTCGGCACACCGTGTGGCGCTGTGGTCGGACAATGGCGAACTGCTGTTCGACAACCGTATCGCCGCCCCGGTCAACCCGATCAACATCGCCCGCGAGCACCGGCAACTCAACGCCGTGCTGCGCGTGACGGGCTCGGCGCCCGCGTTTTTCGGACCCGGCATGCTGCGCGGCTTCATTGCCGCATTGTGTTTGTTGCTCGGTGTGGTGCTGCTCCTGAAACAGTCCGAGCGGCGCCGCCTGCTGGCCGAACTCGCCGAGCAACGGGCCGGCGAGGCCGCGCGACTCGAGCGCGAAATCAACCAGCGAACGCACGAACTGTCAATCGCCCAGAACCAGCTCGTGATGACCGAGAAAATGGCCCTGCTTGGCCAGATGTCGGCCTCGATCAGCCACGAGATCAACCAGCCACTCGCCGCCATCAAGAATTACGCAAGTGCGTCCCGCCATTTGATGGTAGCCGGCAATACCGCCGCTGTCAGTGACAACCTCAACACCGTTGAAGCTCTGACCGAGCGAATCTCCCGCATCGTTGTCCACTTGCGCAGCTTTGCCCAACAGGAACCGTCCCGGGTCAAACCGGTGTCAATCGGCCCTGTGTTGAACAAGGCTGTCAGTGAATTTCTCGACCGCTTCCCAAGTGCTGCCGACGTCCTGCACTACGTGCCACCAGCCCAACCGATCTGGGTCCAGGCCGGTGAAGTCCGCTTGCTGCAAGTGCTAGGCAACCTGCTCAGCAATGCACATGATGCCTGCCAATCGACACGCAACGCCACGCCGGGCATCACCATCACCATCGCCAACGGCGACGATCACATCTGTGTATCCGTCATTGACACCGGGCCAGGTATCGACGACGCGATTGCCGACACGCTGTTCGACGCGTTCGTCAGCAATCGCGCTGCCCCCGACGGCATGGGACTGGGCCTGACGATCTCGCGATCATTCGTCGAGAGCATGGGTGGCACGCTGACCATCAACGCCAAACACCTGGGCGGGACCCGATTTGATATCGTATTGAAAAGGTTATCGAGCCCGTCCGCATGATCACTACAGCGGACATTGCCATCATTGATGACGATGTCGACTTTTCCGCATCCCTGGCCCAACTGCTCGAGGTTTCGGGGTACGCCGTAGAGTGCTTCCGCTCGCCTCACGACGGCCTCAGCGCCCTGCCCCGAGATTTTCCGGGTGTGGTCGTACTCGATGTTCGCATGCCGCGCCTTGCCGGCACAGACGTTCTGATTCAATTGCTCGAGCGCGATCCGACGCTGCCGGTCATTCACGTCACCGGGCACGGCGACATCCCCATGGCAGTCAACGCGCTCAAGGAAGGCGCCTACGGTTTTTTCACCAAACCGCTGCAAACCGACGACTTTCTGCGCGATGTCGGACGGGCGCTGTCTGCGCGGCGCACCGAACTCGAACGCCGCAACCTCGCGCGCCAGCTCGAAATGCGCGACGACCTCCCACACCACATCATTGGCAGTTCCGATGTCATGGTCTCGCTGCGCCGCAGCATCCTCAGCATCGGCTCTGCCGGTGTCGATGTTCTGATTACTGGCGAGACTGGCACAGGCAAGGAACTGGTTGCGCAAGCCCTGACCCGGGTCTCCGCGCGTCGCGAGGCGCCCTTTGTCGCGGTGAACTGCGGACTGCTCGATGACGGTAACGGCGTTGACGTGCTGTTCGGCACCGAAACCCTGCTCGCCTCGGGGGAGACGGTTGTCAAACCCGGCCGCTTCGAACAGGCCAATGGCGGCACACTGCTGCTCGATGAGATTGAGAGCATGCCGTTCTCGATGCAGGTGCGCTTGTTGAGGGTGTTACAAGAACGCACGCTCGAGCGCGTCAACGGCAACACCGAGGTCGCACTCGATATCCGCATTCTCGCGACCACGAAAGCCGACTTGTCGAGCCTCGTCGACGAGGGCACCTTCCGCAGCGACCTCTACTACCGCCTCAACGGCGCAGTCCTGACCGTACCGCCGTTGCGCGAACGAGCAGCGGACCCGGTGATTCTGTTTGAACACTTCCTCCGGCAGCAGTCGAGCAACACCACCGAGGTCTCACCGAGCCTGATGAGCGATTTGCTGAGTCACGACTGGCCCGGCAACGTGCGAGAGCTGCAAAGTGCCGCCAACCGCCTCGCGGCTGGCCTCGCCGTGTTCAATGACCAACCTGAAGGCCAAACCCGCAAGAACAGCTTGTCGGCGCAGGTGGCCGCCTTTGAAAAGGACCTGATAGAAGCCGCCCTCTCGCACAACCGGGGTTCGATCAAGCGCACCATGCTCGACCTCGATGTTCCGCGCAAAACCCTCTACGACAAAATGACGCGACACAAGCTGCGCCGGGATTCGTTTCAGTCCTGAACCCCGCCGTGTCCGTCCCCGAACGGCACTTGTCCGACTAACCGCACACCGTCTGGCGCAAGAGGGGTCAGAATCCACCCATGAATGTGCTGGACGCGCTGGAGCAGGCTGCACAACAATTCACACTCCGTCAGCACAGTGCCATTGAGCGCCAACTGGCTAGGCACACTGAGACTGAATATGCTTCACCGCGCCCTCATCATCGCCGCTGCGATCACAGCGAGCCTGCCCGGCCAGGCGAACGCCGCCGACTGCCAGAGCGGTGAGATCCGCATTCGATTCAGCCACGTCACAAACACGGAAAAAAACCCGAAAGGCATCGCCGCCGAGCTACTGAAACAACGCGTCAATCGCGAGATGGACGGCAAGGCGTGCATGGAGGTGTACCCGAATTCCGAGCTGTACGACGATAACGACGTACTCGAAGCGTTGCTGCAAGGCGATGTTCAATTGGCCGCACCCTCGCTTTCGAAATTCGAAACCTTCACCAAAGCCTTTCGCCTCTTCGATCTCCCGTTCGTCTTCAAGGACATTGCCGCCGTCGACCGCTATCAGGCCTCGCCCGAGGGCAAAGCCCTGCTCGATTCCATGCAGCGCAAGGGTCTGCAGGGCCTGGCTTATTGGCACAACGGCATGAAGCAGTTCTCCGCCGACCGCCCGCTGCTTTCACCAGCCGATTTCAAAGGGCTGAAATTTCGCATACAGCCCTCAACCGTGCTCGACGCACAATTCCGTGCACTCGGGGCGACCCCACATCGCATGGCCTTCTCCGAAGCCTACGATGCGCTTGCACGCAACATCATCAACGGCCAGGAAAACACCTGGTCGAACATTTACAGCCAGCGGTTCCACGACGTGCAAGACGGCTTTACCGAATCGAACCACGGCATCATCGACTACCTGGTGGTGACCTCAACCAATTGGTGGTCCAGCCTGCCTGTCGACACACGGGCGCAATTCAGTGACATCTTGCGCGATGTCACAGTTGAGAGTAACACCGCTTCAACGGGCATCAACCAGGAAACGCGGCAGCTCATCATCCAGTCCGGCAGCACGATCAGAGCACTCACCGCCCGCCAACGCGCTGCGTGGGTCGAGGCGATGAAACCGGTATGGCGCCAATTCGAGAGCGACATCGGACGCGACACCATTGCGCAGATCACCGACTTCTCGGAACCCTGACGTCCTTGACGTGATGCCTCCCGCGTAGTCCACCCGAGCGCCCTAGTCGCGGCGCTACGTACCCCAAGAAAACCACAACACCGGCTCGCATCCCCATGCGTGGGGCCGCGTGCGCCCATCAATCACCCCGACCAACGACAAGAGGAAGACACCATGCAAAGCAAAAAACTCCTACTCGCTACCGCCGTTGCCGCGATCTGCACCATCGCCCAGGCGAATGACCGCAGTGACTGGCCAGAGAGTTTCACCGTCGGCACTGCATCGCAAGGCGGCACCTACTTCGCCTACGGTTCAGGCTGGGCCAACCTCGTCGCGCAAGAACTGGGCCTTTCGGGCGGCGCCGAAGTCACCGGCGGACCGATGCAGAACATGGCACTGGTTCACACCGGCGACGCTTCGTTCGGCATGACCACACTCGGGCCAGCTGCGGAGTCCATCAACGGCAACAACCCGATTGCACCGGGCCTGCCGTTGGACAACGCCTGCGCGATGTTCCCGATGTACCAGACGCCTTTTTCGGTGACAGCCCTGTCGTCCTCCGGCATCGAGTCCATCGCAGACATCCCGGCAGGCGCCAAGATCGGTTTCGGCCCGGCCGGCTCGACATCGGACACCTACTTTCCGCGCATGATGGAAACCCTCGGTGTCGACTTCGAACGCCGTAACGGCGGCTGGTCCGATCTCGGCAGCCAACTGCAGGACGGCCTGCTCGATGTCATCGCGTTCGCTGCGGGCGTTCCGGTGCCGGCGGTGAGCCAGTTGGAGGTGCAAACCGACGTGAACATCATCGAGTTCACCGCCGACGAACAGGCAACCATACAGGGTGCCTTCCCGGTTGCCGCGTTCAGCATTGCCGCTGACACCTACACGACGCTCGAGGCGGACGCGCGTTCGGTCTCCATGTGGAACTTCTCCATCGCCAACTGCGATCTGCCGGCCAGCCTGGTCGAAGCCGTGGTTGACGTTGTCATGTCCGACAACGAGCGCTTGGTCACTATCCATAAAGCGGCGCGCTCAACGGTTTCAGAAAACTGGGACAAGAACACGGTCCTGATGTGGCACCCCGGTGCGGCCAAGTGGTTCAAGGAGAACGCCGGTGCAGACATTCCGGACGATCAGATCCACCGCCAGTGACTGAGGTGCGGTGACTGACCGCACAGCTCGGCATCACCCCGCCCTCTGCGGGGTGATGCTAGCCCGGACAGCCCGACACCGGCCCTGTTCAGCGCACCACCACATCCCTTTCCGTGCCGTTGCGACCCGTCGCGGGCGCCCCCATCACGACCTCGCCGGAGTACCCACCGCATGACCGATCAGGCAAACCGACAAGACAACCAGAGCCGTTTGGTCGAAGGGGCTGATGAAGAGATCATCGAAGCCAACCGGCGGCTATTCACCCACTGGCGGCTGCTCCTGATTTCCACCCTGACAGGGCTCTACGCCGCCTTCCACATGGCCGCACTCAACGGTTTGTCGCTGTCGGCGATGACCGGCATCGAGATCGCATTTCTGCCGAGCTTTCCGCTTGAAACCTGGAACTTCCGCATCGTCCACATTGCGGGCGCTCTGTGCATCGGTTTCCTGCTGTTCGGGTCCCGCACCCGATTCGTCGAATCCACCACCTTGCCGAACACAACCTTCAACGCATTGGCTTGGTTGTTTTTGGCCATCGCGCTGGTCGCCTGCGGCGCTGCGATCAGTTTTGCCATGCGCATTTCGGCAGGCGAGATGTGGAACGGCATCGCACCCGAATTCCGCGACCCCGAAATCTACGGGTTCGGCCTGCCTCTGCTGATCGCAACCTTCGGTGGCATCGTGCTCGGGTGGCTCGACCGCACGCCGCGACAGTATTTCTCACAAGCCGATCTGGTATTGAGCGCGTGCGCCGTGGCAGTCGCGCTCTACCTCGTGACGATGTACGGCACGCTGATGCGCAACGCGACCGGCACGCCCTTCGCGCCGATCGGCATCTCCATCGCGGCCGTTGCCGGCACCGCCTTGATCATGGAACTCACGCGCCGCGTGACCGGCTTTGCGTTGATCATCATTGCCGGCTTTTTTTTGGTGTACGTTTTCGTCGGCCACCTGTTGCCGGGTTTCCTCAACTCGCCGAAAATCGATTGGGCGCGGTTCTTCTCACAGGTCTACACCGACGCCGGCATCCTCGGGCCAACCACCGCCGTGTCGTCGACCTACATCATCCTCTTCATCATTTTCGCAGCCTTCCTGCAAGCGTCGAAAGTCGGTGACTACTTCATCAATTTTGCCTTCGCTGCAGCCGGTCGCACGCGCGGCGGACCGGCCAAGGTGTCGATATTCGCCTCCGGCCTCATGGGCATGATCAACGGCACGTCAGCAGGCAACGTGGTGGCCACCGGGTCGCTGACCATCCCGTTGATGAAAAAAGTCGGCTACCACCGCAAAACCGCCGGCGCCGTTGAAGCTGCTGCCTCGACCGGTGGCCAGATCATGCCCCCGATCATGGGCGCGGGTGCGTTCATCATGGCCGAGATCACCGGCATCCCTTACACCGAAATCGCTGTCGCTGCGCTACTCCCTGCGGTGTTGTATTTCGCGTCGGTGTATTTCATGGTCGACTTCGAAGCGGCCAAGCTCGGGATGCGCGGCATGCGCGAAGACGAGCTGCCAAAACTGGGGGCACTCGCGCGCCAGGCCTTTCTGTTCCTGCCCATCGTGATCCTGATCTACGCGTTGTTCGCGGGCTACTCGGTGATTCGGGCTGGCACCCTCGCCACCCTCGCCGCAGCCGTCGTGTCCTGGCTGACTCCGAACCGCATGGGACCACGGTCCACTGCCCGGGCCTTCGAGCTCGCAGGTGTGATGTCCATTCAGATCATCGCAGTGTGCGCTTGTGCGGGCATCATCGTCGGCGTGATCTCCTTGACCGGTGTTGGCGCGCGCTTCTCGGCGGTGCTGCTCGGCATCGCCGATTCGTCACAACTGCTGGCGCTCTTTTTCGCGATGTGCATTGCGATTCTGCTCGGCATGGGCATGCCAACCACCGCCGCCTACGCTGTCGCCGCCTCGGTTGTCGCACCGGGCCTAGTCCAACTCGGTATTCCGCAACTCACCGCGCACTTCTTCGTTTTCTACTTTGCGGTGTTGTCGGCGATCACACCACCGGTCGCGCTGGCGAGCTACGCGGCGGCGGGGATATCGGGGGCCAATCCGATGGAGACATCGGTGGTGTCGTTCAAGATCGGCATAGCGGCCTTCATCGTGCCCTTCATGTTCTTCTACAACGGCGCGCTGTTGATGGACGCCCCGTGGCTTTCAGTGACACAGGCTGCGATCACCGCCATCGCCGGGGTGTTTCTGCTGTCTTCCGGTGTGCAAGGGTGGTTCGTGGGCCGACACGCGGCATGGTTTATTCGGCTCGCGCTGATCGTTGCAGCGCTCTTCATGATCGAGGGCGGCCTCGCGTCAGACGCGATCGGCGTTGCCATCACAATCGCGGCCTACGCCATCCAGAGGGTGTTCAAACCCGACGCCAACGCATCCATCCCGGTGCGCGGCGCCGACTGATCGACCCCCGCAGTTCGACAATGGCGGCTACCACACCATCGAAGGCGACATGCCGCAGAACGCGCAGTGAGCGCACGCGCAAGACACAGCGGCCGGTCCTGTGTCCTCTAGGGCGATATCATCACACGGCCGAGCAGCTCTGTGCCGGTGGGTGTGAGGCGCACGATCAGCACTTCACCCGAGCGCGTGCCGACACCCGTCAGCGCCGAGATGTTCACCTGGTGCGTGACCAGCATCAGACGCCCACGGGCCCGCTCGATGATCTCGCGCAGCGCCGACGTTTGCGTGTCACGCGTCGAGAAATCGTTGAAAAAGGAGTTCAGGGCCGGTGCGTCCGACACCGGGCCGAGACCGAGCAGCGCTGCCGTCTCGCGCGTGCGGCACCACTGGCTGCTCAGAATGGCGTCGAAGGCCACACCGTTCTCGCGCAGTGCAGCCCCGATCGCTCTGGCTTGAGCGCGACCGCGAGCGTCAAGGTTGCGTTGTGTCGCGCACTCGTCGAGTGAGAGGTTCGCGGGGTCACCCGTGCCGGGCGCCAGCGCATGGCGCATGACGGCGACGGCGCCAGGCTCACCGAAGGCGGCCCAGTCCGCCGCCGCAGCCAGCGCCGATGCGCACAGCAGCAACGCCGCGACGGCGCCGCGCAGCACCGCCCCCCTCAAACCGTCCATGCTCGCGACCATGTCGACATCCCCCGGCAGACACTTACCCCACCGGCATACGCCAGGGCGCTACAGCAGCGGGGCGCCGGTTGCGTGGACCGCTGCGCCCGCGGCGGGTGGTGACTGGCCGCCGAAGCCCGAATACCGCACACCCGAGAGATCGGCCATCTCGCGCTGCCAGGTCGCGAGGTCGTCGGTGTTGAACTTGCCCAGCGCGTCGTGCCCGCACGCCCGCGCCATGACCTGCATGAGTTCGGTCGACGCGGCGAAGAAGTTGGCGAGCTGGCGCGACGCCCTGGCCACGTTCAGGCGCTGGCGCAGGTCTGCCTTCTGCGTGGCGATGCCCGCCGGGCAGTTGTTGGAGTTGCACATGCGCGCCGCCACGCACCCGATCGACTGCATCGCACTGTTCGACAGCGCCACACCGTCCGCCCCGAGCGCAAGCGCTTTGACAAAGTCGATCGGCACGCGCAAGCCGCCGGTGATGATCAGCGTCACACGCCCGCTCGCGCCCTGCTGGTCCAGGTAGTGCCGCGCCCGGGCGAGCGCCGGGATGGTCGGCACGCTGATGTGGTCACGGAAGATCTCGGGCGCAGCACCGGTGCCGCCGCCGCGGCCGTCGAGGATGATGTAGTCGGCGCCGGCGTCCAGCGCAAACTGGATGTCGCGCTCGATGTGGTTCGCGCTGAGCTTGAAACCGACCGGAATGCCCCCGGTGACCTCGCGCACGCGGTCACCAAAGCGCTTGAAGTCGGCCACCGTCGAGAGGTTCGCGAAGGTCGGGGGCGAGACCGCGGCCTCGCCCTCGGGGATGCCGCGCACCTCGGCAATCTTGCCCTTGTTCTTGTTGCCGGGCAGGTGACCACCCGTGCCCGTCTTGGCGCCCTGCCCACCCTTGAAATGAAAGGCCTGGACACGGCTGAGCAGCGCTTCACGGTAGCCGAACTGCGCACTGGCGAGCTCGTAGAAATACCGCGAGTTGGCCTGTTGCTCCTCGGGCAGCATGCCGCCTTCACCCGAGCAGATCCCGGTGCCGGCGAGTTCGGCGCCGATGGCGAGTGACACCTTGGCCTCCTCGGACAGCGCGCCAAAGCTCATGTCCGAGACAAACAGCGGGATACGCAAGTGCAAGGGCTTGCGCGCTTCGGGCCCTATCACCAGCTCGGTAGCCACGTCCACGTCCTCGAGCAGGGGCTTGGTGGCCATCTGCGCGGCCATGATCTGCAGGTCATCCCAATGCGGCAGTGCATGCCGCGGCACGCCCATGGACGTCATCGGCCCGTGGTGTCCGAGTTTCGAGAGGCCTTCGCGCGCGAGCTGGTGGATGAACGCCACCGTCGGCTCTTCGGCCGTGGGCGTCGCCACCGGGGCGCCGTCGGCGGACGACGGGCTGACACCCGGCCCTTCCTTGCCGATGGCGTCCTCACCAAATCGCTTGTGGGTGCCGTCGCAGTAAGGCGGGTTGCCGCTGTGCTTGCACTGACACAAGTAGGCTTGGCCGGTCTCGGACGCGGTGAAAGCCATTGGCGTGATGCCCGAGCCCGCATGCGAGCCGTCGCAGAACGGCTGATTGGACGACTTGCCACAGGCGCAGAAGGCGTATTCCTCACCGTCGGTGAGGTCGGCGGCAGCGGGTTTGTTGTCGGCGACGATGGGGTTCACGGTGAGGCTCCGGTTGGTTGCGCGCGGGCCGTGCGAAGCCCACAGCTGTGGGCAGTGCGCTGCGGGTGTCGGTGCACGCCACTGCAGCAGCCTGGCCGTCACGGACCGGACCGCCTTGATCGAACAGTCCGCTCCAATCTCCGGTGTCATTCCGGCGCGCGTCGAGCACCGTAATGGCTAGTGCGGTGAAATTGACAGACAGCCAAATGAGAACTTATCGTTCTCTTTTTTAGACCTGTCTGACATGGGCCAGCTGGAAGACTTGCGCGCGTTCGCGCACATCGTCGAGCAAGAGAGCATCGGTAAGGCCGCCGCTCTCAGCGGCGTTGCCAAGTCCGCCATGAGCCGGCGTTTGAGGCTGCTCGAAGCACGGCTCCAGACCGCGCTGATCGTGCGCACCACCCGGCAGTGGTCACTTACCGAGGCCGGACGACAGTACTACGAGCGCGGCCGCCAGCTGCTCTCGGCCTACGACGAATTCGAAGCCGACGTACGCGATGACGATCAGGCGCTGAGTGGCGACATCCGCCTCTCGGTGCCGCTTTACTTTGGCCGGCTCGCGCTGACGCAGCCGCTGCTCGCCTTCGCGCGGATGCACCCGAACGTGCACCTGAACGTCGACTTCACTGACCGCCTGGTCGACGTGGTCGGCGAGCACTGGGACCTCGTTGTTCGCGTGGGCCACCTCGACGACTCGGCGTTGATCGCGCGCCCCTTGTGCAGCATCCGGCACCAACTTTTCGCCAGCCCGGCGTACCTCGACGCCTGCGAGCCGATCCGCTCGCCGGACGACTTGCGCCAACACCGGGTGCTGCAGTTCGGCCCGGCGAAGCGACCGCGTTGGCGCTTCAAATCGGCGACCGGACAGCACACCGACGTGCCAGTGCGCGCCGCGCTCAACAGCTATGACGGCGGGTTCCTGCTCGACGCCGCCGTGGCCGGGCAAGGGGTCGCCCGGTTGCCGGATTTCATGCTGCGCGACCACCTGCGCGACGGCCGAATCCGGGAAGTGTTGTCGGACTACCTCAACGCGCCTATGCCGGTCCACCTGGTGTACCCGATCGCACGCTACCTGCCGCACCGCACCCGCACCTTGATGGACCACCTGATCGCACAGCTCAGCTAGCCGTCTCAGGCTCCGCAGACCGGCGCGGCTCAGCCCACCTGCCAGCTCGCACCGTCCCACGCCACACGCGCCCTCGTGTACTGCAGAGCACCCGGGTCGGCGACCACAGCCCCGGGCGCGGCCACGACGATGACACGTTCGGCAATCTGCTCGAAATCGTTGCGAAAGTGCACGGAGCTCTTGACCGCAACCAGCGCCTGCTCAGCAGGCTCGACGCCGAAGTGCCGGAACAACGCCTGATCAATCAGCGCCACGTTCACCGAGCTCACCACAACCTTGAGCCCACCGATACCGAGCAACGCAGCGGTGCCGAGCTGGATGCGCGCTCCGAGGTACATCGGCCCGGTGCCAACGACCTCGCCACCGCCGAGCCGCAACACCTCCGCCTCGCACTCGAGAGGGGCCTGACCTGGCATGCGCTTGCCGCCGAGCGCCACACACAGCCGCGCGCCCTGCCCCGCCGCGTGCGCCTGTTCGGCCACGGCGGGGTCGTAGATCGACCCGACGACCCCGCGATCGGCCCCGGCCTCGAGCAGGGCCGACAGCAGACCGACGGTGTCGCCGGTGCCGCCGCCACCGGGATTGTCCTGGGTGTCGGCCAGCACCACCGGCCGTGCCGCCGTCGCGCTGATCGCGAGCGCGGACGCCACCGCGTCCTCGAGCGGCATCACCGCGCCGTCGAACCGGGTCCGTCGGCCCTCGATCGCGGCGAGCAGCGTATCGGCGGCGGCCTCTACCCGTTCAACATCCGGCCCGTAGGCGACGACCCCCGGCCCGACGTCGCCAAAGTCCGACAGGTGAAAGCCGACCGCCACGCCCGCCACCTGCACGGACTCGTCCAGCACCGCCGGCAGCGTGTCGTAGACCGCCTGCGCCGCGCCGGCGACACTGGTGCAGCCCGCGTTGAGCGGAATCAGAAAACCGGGCTTGCGATACGCCTTGTGCCACCGCGTGCCATCGAGCATCGCCATCAGGTGGCGCGCCGTGCGCGCGCCGGTCTCTCCCATGTCGGTGTGCGGGTAGGTGCGAAACAGGTCGATCACATCACTGTGCGCGACCATGGCGTCGGTCAGGTTGGCGTGCATGTCGAGGCTCACGGCAATCGGCACCGCCGCACCGACCAACGCGCGCACACGCCGCAGGATCTCACCCTCGCCGTCCTCGTGTGACTCACTCACCATCGCGCCGTGCAGGTCGAGGTACACGCCGTCGACCGGTAGGACCGCTTCGAGGCGCGCGAGCAGGTCCGTGGCGATGCGTTCGAAGGCCTCGTCAGTGACGTAGGACGACGGCGTCGCCGACGCCCAGAGCAAGGGCAGCACGGTGTGTCCCGCTGCGCGCACCGCAGCGAGCGCCCCGGCAATCGGGATGTGCACGTCTTCGACAGCCGTGACCATCGCAGACCCGGCACTGAGGCCGGGCCACTCATCGGCCGCAAGGAAATCGGTGTAGTGCGCACGCAGCGGTGCAAAGGTGTTGGTCTCGTGCTGCCAGCCGCCGAGCGCGATCCGGACCACGCTGTCTCTCCGTGTGGGTCTTGGGCGGAGCGTCGCACGCCTGTTAGCATCCAACAAGCCTCAGCCTTCCCCTCCGGAGCGCCCGCATGAGCGGTTACACCCCTCTGCCCACCGACCTCTTTGCGTTTCTCAGCGAACTGCGCGTGAACAACAACAAGCCGTGGTTCGAGGCCAACAAGCCCCGTTTCAAGGCCCGGGTGCAGCAACCGATGGTCGGCTTCATCGAGGCCATGGCCCCCTGGTTCGACGCCAACGCACCGGCCTTTCAGGCTGACACGCGACTGAACGGCGGCTCGCTGTTCCGCATCTACCGTGACACGCGCTTTGCCAAGGACAAGACGCCGTACAAGACCAACGTCGGCTGCCACTTTCGGCACCGCGTGGGCAAGGACGCGCACGCGCCCGGTTACTACCTCCACATCGCGCCCGACGAGATCTTCTTCGGCGGTGGCATCTGGATGCCACCCACCCCGGTGCTCAACCAGATTCGCGACGCGATCGTGGATTCGCCGACGCGCTGGGCGGCGATCGAGGGGTCAGCAACGTTCACCAAGCGCTTCGGCGGGATCCGGGGCGACCAGCTCAAGCGGCCGCCGAGGGGGTACGACACGGACCACCCGCTGATCGACGACCTCAAGCGCAAGAGCTTCTTCGCCTTCTCGAGCTGCACGCCGAAACAGGTGTGTGCGCGCGACTTTCCGAAGCGCATCGCGGCCACCTTCGACGACCTCGAACCGCTGATGCACTTTCTCGTCGACGCGCTCGACGTCGGGTGGGACTGATGTGCCGAAACATCCGACCGCTGTTCAACCTCGCGCTGCCGAGCACCGAGCAGGACGCCCGCGAGGCGGCCTTGCAATTCGTGCGCAAGGTGGCTGGCACGCGCACACCCTCCAAACGCAATCAGCCTGCCTTCGAGGCTGCCGTCGAGGCGATCAGTGCCGAGGTGTGGACGCTGGTGAACACCCTTGAGACGCACGCGCCGCCGCGGCGCCGCACGGTAGTGTCGTCTCGCACACCGGTGCCGAACCCGACTGATTCAAACTGATCATGTGGGACAGTCGCGCTGCTGGGTAGCATGGCCCTTGGCCCGAGGCAACCGGCGACACACGCCGGTGGCACCCGACCGCTGCCAAGGAGGGCGACATGCCACACTATAACGACCTGCGACCCACTGCAGACTTCGAGCGTCGTGACTACGCGCTCGTGTTCCCGAACATCACCCCGAGCGAAAAAGTCCGAGCGTTGAACAGCCTGCTGCGACTGAAGGCGGGCTTGACCGACAGCATCCCGCACCGCAAGTCCGAGTCGAACCTGCTGATCGCGAGTTGGAACATCAAGGAGTTCGGTCACACCACTCAGCGCTTGCCCGAGGCCTTTTTCTACATCGCCGAGACGCTCTCGCACTTTGACCTGATCGCCTTGCAGGAAGTGAAGTCTTCACTCAAGCACCTGAACAAGGTGATGCGCATTCTGGGCAGCGATTGGGACTACATCGTCAACGATATCACCGACGGCAAGAACGGCAACTCCGAGAGCAGCGCGTACCTCTACAACACCAAACGCGTCGGGCTCTCGGGGTTGGCCGGCGAAATCGTGATCTGGGACGAGTTGATCGAAGACGTGTTCGCCGAGCAGGACCCGGACAGCCGCGAGAAACACCTGCGCCAGCTCAAACGCACACCCTATGTCACCGGCTTCCGGGCCGGCTGGAAGTCCTTTGCCCTAGTCAACGTCCACCTGCACCCGGGCAACGGCGACGACGATGTCGCGTTGCGGCGCGATGAAGTCAGCTTGTTGCTCGCCGCCCTGCAGCGCAAGCGCGACGAGATGTGGAACCGCAACCTCGTGCTGACAGGCGATTTCAACTTCTACAAGACGAGCGATGCCGAGACCGTTGCCCGCATCCACGACGCAAGTTTCAACGAGGTCGACGGGCTGCTCGACACGCCGACCAACGCGTCGGGCTCGCAAACCTACGACCGTTTCTTCATCAACGCCGGCGAGTACTTCAAGCTCGTACGCGACGCGGCAGACCACACCGTCGGCGGCGTGTTCAACCCGTTTTCCCACGTGTACCGAGACGACGACTGGGCCGCGTACCGCACCGAGATGCTCGACGATTACACCGGCAGCAAAGACCTCGCAAACGACGAGACGGCACTGCGGGCCTACTACCGCAACACCTGGCGACGCAACCAACTCTCGGACCACTTGCCGATCTGGTTCGAACTGCAAATCGATTCCAGCACGGACTTTCTCGCCGAGAAAGCCGCCAGCGTCGCGGCTGACAGCTAGGCCCCAGAACAGTGGGAGCGCGGTCGTCGCGGAGCGACACCGGGCGAAGAGAGAGTCGACGCCGTCAAGCGTTTCGCTATGTTCAATTGCCGCGTCTCGCCACGGCGAGGACGCAGCTCCCACGGCTGCACGGGACTCGGTGGGAGCGCGGTCGTCGCGTAGCGACACCAAGCGAAATGCGAGTCGACACCATCAAGCGTTTCGCTATGTTCGTTCGCCGCGTCTCGCCACGGCGAGGACGCAGCTTGTATGGTCGATTCCGCAGGTGATACAGAGAAAAACCTGTCGGGGTGGAGGGGCTGACTGACGCGCTTCTGATCCGTTACCGGATACAGACTGTGGGAGTGTATCTCCCGCCCCGT
>JBCCUP010000068.1 GCA_039196715.1 Pseudomonadota bacterium | reverse complement strand
GCAGACACCCATCACGATGAAAAACGGCAGATCGGCGAGTTCCGGCACCGTCCACGAGCGAAACAGAAACTGCAACGACGCCGAATCGAACTGATCGAAGCGGCCGTCGCCGATGCCGAGGCCGATTGCGATCGAGGTCAGAAGAAAAGTGAACTGGATGTAGAACGTCATGGTCAGCGCGGCTTCCGTGCCCCCGATCAGACGCGTCAGCATGTGCAGGCTCGCATAGCAGACTGCAGCGATCATGGGCAGGAGAGCGTAGGGCGTGAACGCCGAGGTGCCGGGCTTGACCATGATCAGCACGCCGACCAGGCCGATCATCACGGCGAACCAGCGGCGTGGGCCGACCTTTTCGCGCAGGAACACCACCGAGAACACCGTGATCAGGAGCGGGCTGACAAAGAAGATGGCGACCGCGTCCGCCAGACCGAGCTCGGCGAGGCCGAGAAAGAAGAACCCGTTGGCGAAGACGACGCACAGCCCACGCGCAATGTGCGGCACCGGCCGTTTCGTTTTGAGCATCGGCACGCCGCCCATGAGTGGAAGCAGGACGGTCAGGATGATCACCAGGCCGATCGCCGAGCGGAACAGCGTGAGTTCGTGCAGCGGGTAGTCGCCACTCAGCCACTTGACGGTGAGGTCGTTGAAGGAGAAGCAGAAAACCGCGGCGACCGCGCACGCTGCCCCCATCAAGGCGGTGCGCGTCTGCATGGACAGGGGCCGTCGTGGTGGTGTCCCAGTCTGGGGTACCGGTGTGTGGCGCGCTGTCGGCTGCGCGACGCCACTGACGCGTTGAGACTATCGGTGCCGCTCGGTACGTGATGCTTTTGTGGGAGCCGCGTGCTCGTGAAACGAGACACGGCGAATACGGCGGGCACGGAGCGTGTCGTCGACGTCGCTCCGTCGGCGTCGTAGGGCGGGAGTCTGGTGTTCCCTATTGATGTCCGAGCCTCAGCCATTCGCGCCTGCTTGCTGCGCAAGGCAGACGCTCCCACTAGTAAGTGGTCGCTTCGTGGGAGCTGCGTCCTTGCAAAGCAAGACGCGGCGAATGGACCCATCTCTGGACTGCGTCTGTTCGCCCCGGGGTCGTAGACGCGTCCCTAGTGTCGCGCTTAGATATCCGAACCGCCACATTCATGCGGCCTTGCTACGCAAGGCAGACGCTCCCACGGGCGTGGAGCTGAAACTGTGCCGCGGTTTTGTGGGAGCCGTGTCCTCGTGAAACGAGACACGGCGAATACGGCGAGCACGGAGCGTGTCGTCGACGTCGCTCTGTCGGCGTCGCAGGGCGGGAGCCTGGTGTTCCCTATTGATGTCCGAGCCTGAGCCATTCGCGCCTGCTTGCTGCGCAAGGCAGACGCTCCCACAGGTATGTGGTCGCTTCGTGGGAGCTGCGTCCTTGCAAGGCAAGACGCAGCGAACAGCCTTATCTCACGTCTGCGTTTATTCGCCCCAAGGTCGCTGAAGGGTGCCTCGCAGGCGCGCCCCGCGTGTCGCGCTTGGACATCCGAACCGCCACAATCACGCGGCCCTGTGCAAGGCAGACGCTCCCACAGGCCTCAGCGTACGCTTAGGCGGCGGCGAAAAGCGCGTCGAGCCCGGCGGTGTCGAGCGCACCGCGAAGGCCGATGCAAACGATCTCCGACGCCACGTCGCCACGGTAGGCTTCGACGCGGGCCCGCGCGCCCACTGTCTGGACAAGCTGCGTGTCGCCGCGCGCGTCGGTGACGAAGCCCTTGCCGCGGATGACGCCATACCCGCCGGTCGCGATTGCCGCGGCCAAGGCCTGTGCGTCGCGGTTGCCGGGCACCGCATACACCCGGCTTTCGTAGGCTGCGTCCGCGTGTACCGCGTCGGACGCCACCGCCGCCGCGCCGTGTTGGCCGAGCACCACGGCGTTCGGCACGCGGCCGTGGGTCGCGCGCACACAGGCCGCCGACGCGTTGACCTCACCGAGCCAGCCGTGCACGGCGGCGGCCCGGTCGGCATCAACGAGGTCGGTCTTGGTCTGGATGATCAGGTGGGCGTCGTGCAACTGGCGCAACGTGGTGTCGCCGAGGTACTCGTCCTCGGCGTGGCGCTGCACGGTCTCGCTGTCAGCCAGCACGACGATACCAGCGAGCGAGAAGCCCGCAAGCAGACCGAGGCTCGCGCCGATCGCACCCGGCATCGCCACCCCCGAGGATTCGATTACCACGTGGTCCGGCTGCGGCTCGCGCGCAGCGAGCGCGATCATCGCCTCGGACAGATCGGACCCGAACGTGCAGCAGATGCAGCCGCCCGCGATCGAGATGAGGTCGTCGCTCTCGGCAATGATCAGGTCTTCGTCGATCGGCAGCGCACCGAATTCGTTGACGAGAATGGCCAGGCGTTGCCCTGCGGCGTGCCGAAGCAGATGGTTGACCAATGTGGTCTTGCCGGCGCCGAGGTAGCCGCCGACCACGGTCACCGGCAGCGTCACGGTTCCAGCTCGCTGGCGGCAAACACCCTGCCCGCCTGCACCGTGCCCCAGACCCCGATGTCCTTGAGCTTGCCGGGGCTGACCGCCGTCGGGTCGGCCTCGAGCACGGCGAAATCGGCGCGTTTGCCGGTCTCGATCGACCCGACCTCGCCGTCCAGGTGCAACGTGTAGGCCGCGCCGAGCGTGATGGCATAAAGCGCTTCGGCCACCTTGATGCGCTCGCTCTCGCCCTGCACCCGGCCGGACGCGGTGATGCGGTTGACCGCCGCCCAGGCGGTGAAGAGCGGGCCGAGCGGCGTGACCGGCGCGTCCGAGTGGATCGCGAGTGGCACGCCGGCGTCGAGCGCCGTGCGGCAGGCGTTCATGCGTGTGGCGCGGTCCGGCCCGACGGTGAGCCGGTAGTGTTCATCACCCCAGTAGAAATGGTGGTTGGCGAAGAGGTTGGCGCACAGCCCGAGCTTGCCCGCCTGGCGAAACTGGGCTGCGTCGGCCAACTGGCAGTGCTGGATGGTGAAGCGGTGATCGGGGTTCGGGTGCGCCTGAACCGCGAGCGCGAACTTCTCCAGCAGCAGCTGCGTGGCCTGATCACCGTTGGTGTGGACATGGACCTGCACGCGGGCCTCCAGCGCGCGCGTGAGAATCTCCTCGAGCTGATCAGGCGCGATATACCAGAGGCCATTTGGCGCGCCGTTGTGGTAGCCCGGCCAGCGCAGGCGCGCCGAGAAACCCTGGATCGAGCCGTCGGCGACGATCTTGATCCGCCCCATGCGCAGCCGCTCTGTCGAGCGCGACTTGAGCGACAGCACCTCGCTGACGAGGTCCTCGGGTGAAAGCCCCATGAAGAACCGGAGCGGTACCAGGCAGATCGGGTAATCGTCTTCGCCGGTGACCCGCAGCATCATCTCGACCGTCTCGGGCTCCATGCGCGAGGCAAGGTCGGTGATGGTCGTGGTGCCGGTGCGCACGCAGAGCTTGGCAAAGTTGCGCAAGCCGGCCTCGTCCGCGTCGAGCATGCTGCGCGCGAATCCGACGTGCTGACCGACCGGCGTCATCGCCTCGGGCCCCTTGAGTTCGCCGGTGGGCAGCCCGTCCTCGCCGAGCGGGATGCCCGGGTGTTCCACCCCGGGCTTGAGCAACCCGGCGAGTTCGAGCGCCCTGGAGTTGACGTTGAGGATGTGCCCGGACGCGTGCAAGACGCCAACCGGGCGTTCGCGCGAGACGCGGTCGAGGTCGGCCCGGTTGACCCGAACGTTGTCCATGTAGATCGGGTCGAGCTGCCACCCCGACACCGGGGCCTCGGGGTCCTCGAGCGCCTGCGCCGCGATCTGAAGACGCTCGATCACGGCGTCGATCGACTTGAGCCCGTCCCAGACCTGACCGTCGGGGTCGGCTCGGTCGAACCACCCGCAGTAGACCTTGGCCCAGAGCGAGCCCTCCATGGTGTGCGCGTGGCCCTCGACAAACCCCGGCATCAGCACCTTGTCGGCAAAGCGGTTGTCGAGCGTGTGTGCGCCCCAGGATGCGACATCCTCGAAGGACCCGGCGCTCAGGATGCGACCGTCGCGCACCGCGACGTGCGTCGCCTCGGGGCGGCTCGGGTTCATGGTGATGATCTTCTTGGCAACGTAGACGGTGGTGTCGGACATGGCGCTCTCGAGGGGTCGACCCGAATCAGGATTGAAACAGCATCGGGCAGCGATGGGTAGCGCTTTGCGCACCGGGCCGCCAAATTACCGTCGTCACGCGACACTGCCGAGTGGGCGCGGCCCGAGCAGCGCCTTGCAACCTTGCATTTGCCATCAAAGACAGAGACCCTGAGATGGATCCGGTCGCGAGGTCGGTGCACCCCCCGACGCAGGCGTGAACCTGCCGGGGCAAACGGTTTTGGTTTGGTGGTGGCTGGGGTAAGGTTCAACCAGCACACCAGACACCCTGTGGAGGAACATGATGAAACACTACATGAAGGGGCTGGTCGCCTCGGCCGTGCTTGCGGCGGTGGCCGTCAGTGGCCAGGTTGCGGCCGAACCCGTGCGCGGCGGCACACTGGTGACCGTGCTCGGCTCGAACGTGCGCAACCTGAACTCTGCCGTGCAATCGGGCATCGTGACCGGCTACCCCGGTGCACAGCTTTTCGCGTCACCCTTGCGTTACGACGAAGACTGGACACCGCAGCCGTACCTCGCCGAAAGCTGGGACATTTCCGACGACGGCCTGACCGTGACATTGAACCTCGTCAAGAACGCGAAGTTCCACGACGGCGAGCCGCTCACCTCCGAAGACGTCGCATTCTCGGTCGACGTGATCAAGGCCAACCACCCGTTCAAGTCGATGTTCGCCCCGGTCGAGAGCGTTGAAACGCCCGACGCGCACACCGCGGTGCTGAAGCTCTCCAAGCCGCACCCGGCCCTGATGCTCGCGATGTCCGGCCAGTTGATGTCGATCATTCCGAAGCATATCTACGGCGACGGTGCAATCGAAGACGTCAAGGCGCACCCGCGCAACAATGAGAACACCGTCGGCTCCGGCCCGTTCAAGCTCGTCGAATACAAGTCCGGTGAGCACGTCATTCTCGAGCGCTTCGACGACTTCTTCATCGAAGGCCGCCCGTACCTCGACAAGGTCGTGATGCGCATCATCACCGACCCGGCCGCACGCGCCATCGCCTACGAGAACGGCGAGATCCACATGGGCGCGTTCGAGTCGCTGCCGCGCATCATCAACCGCCTCAAAAAAGTCGACGGCCTGACCGTCACGTCGGAAGGCTACGGCGGCATCGGACCGCTGGACTGGCTGGCAATGAACACCACCAAGGGCCCGCTGGCAGACGTGCGTGTGCGCCAGGCCATCGCCTACGCGGTCGACAAGAACTTCATCATGAAGGCACTCATGCAGGGCACGGCCGCCGAGTCGCGCACCGGCATCCACCCCGACAGCCCGTTCTACAACAACGACGTCGAAAACTACGCAGTCGACCTCGACAAGGCCAACGCGCTGCTCGACGAAGCCGGCTTCCCGATGGACGGCGATTCGCGCTTCGGTCTGACCATCGATTTTGGTTGGCCGGGTGTCAAACCGCAGGTCGAGTACGTCAAGGCCGCGCTGAAGAAGGTGGGCATCGACGTGGAGGTGCGCGCAAGTGCCGACTTCCCGACCTGGGCCAAGCGCATGGGCACCATGGACTTCGACCTCAGTTGGGACACCGTCTTCAATTGGGGTGACCCGGTGATCGGCGTGCACCGCACCTACGACAGCACCAACATCGCCAAGGGCGTCTGGTCCAACACCCAGGGCTACGCCAACGAGCGCGTTGACGAGCTCATGGCCATGGCGGCGGTCGAGTCCGACCCGGCGAAGCGCAAGGCGCTCTACGACGAGTTCCAGGCGATCATCGCGAACGAGGTGCCGGTCTACCACGTCAACACGCTGCCGTACCACACGGTGTACAACAGCAAAGTGGGTAACCCGCCGCTCGGCATCTGGGGCACGTCCACGCCCATCGACATGACCTACCTGACCGAGTAAGTCCGTCGCGACGGCACCGGCGGTTTGTCGCCGCCGGTGCCACCGCCGTCAGAGACACCGCCCTTGTCCTTTCTGCAAAACCTGTTTGTCAGACTCTTCTACGCAGCGGCTTTGCTGATCGCGGTGTTGGTGCTGAATTTCTCGCTCATGCACCTTGCCCCCGGTGACGTTGCCGACACCATCAGCCAGTCCATGGGTGGCGCTGACAAGGAACTGCTCGATCAGATTCGGGCCGACTACGGTCTCGACCAGCCGTTTCTGGTGCAGCTCGGCCGCTACGTCGGTGGCGTTTTGCAGTTCGACCTCGGTCACTCGTTCTTCTACAACCAACCTGTGACGCAGCTGATCCTCGAACGGCTACCGGCCACGCTGCTGTTGGTCATCTCCGCGCAGATGCTGGCGCTGATCATCGGCGTGCTGCTCGGCGTGATGTCGGCACGCAAACCGAACGGCATCACCAGCCATGTCGTCACCTTCATCGCATTGTTCGGGTACTCGGCGCCCGTGTTCTGGACGGGCATCCTGCTGCTGATCGGCTTCTCGCTGCAGATCCAGTGGTTCCCCGTGGCCGGCATGCGCGATGTGACCATTTCTGGCGGCTTCTGGGTGCATTTCCTGGACGTGGCGCGGCACCTCGTGTTGCCCATGATCACGCTGTCGTCCATTTTCCTCGCGCTCTACTCCCGCCTGGCAAGAGCCACCATGCTCGAAGAACTGAGTTCCGACTACGTGCGCACAGCCCACGCCAAGGGCTTGAGCGAACGGCGCGTGGTCTACCGTCATGCGCTGAAAAATTCACTCTCGCCGGTCGTGACGCTCGCAGGCTTGCAGTTCAGTGCCGTGATATCAGGCGCTGTCCTGGTCGAGACGGTGTTTTCCTGGCCCGGGCTTGGCACGCTGGCCTTTCAATCGATCATCGCGCGGGACACGCCCACCATCCTCGGTATCCTGTTTTTCTCTGCGCTGGTCGTGATCGTCGGCAACCTCATCACGGACACGGTTCTGCAGTGGATCGACCCCCGCATCCGAGGTCGTCAATGAGCGCGGCCTCCGGACTCCACGAGAGGCAATCTCCGGTTGCGCTCGCGTGGCGCGCCTTTTTGACCAACCACGCTGCGGTCGCGGCACTGGTCGTGCTTGTCGTGATCGTGATCAGCGCGGTCATCGGGCCAGTGCTGTACCCGACCGATCCCTTCGAGATGGTGTGGGCGCCGTTCAGCCCACCGGGACAAGAGGGTTTTCTTCTCGGTACCGACTACCTTGGCCGCGATCTGCTGGCCATGATCATCAACGGGGCCCGGGTGTCGCTGTTGATCGGGCTCTCTGCTGCGCTGGTGTCGATTTTCATCGGTGTGAGCGTCGGCGCACTCGCAGGCTTCTACCGAGGCTGGGTTGAAGAGGTGCTGATGCGCATCACCGAGTTTTTCCAGGTGCTGCCGACACTGTTGTTCTCGATGGTGTTGGTGGCCCTCTTCGGCGCGTCACTGCCGATGATCACCTTCGCCATCGGGGTGGTGAGTTGGACAGCCGTCGCACGCATCACACGCTCGGAGTTCCTGCGCATTCGCGAGCTCGAATACGTCAAGGCCTCGCGCTCGACCGGCGCGTCCAACGGCAAGCTCATGTTCCGGGTCATCCTGCCTAACGCGCTGCCCCCAATCATCGTGCAATCGGCACTCATGGTGGGCTCCGCCATCCTGTTCGAGGCCGGCTTGTCCTTTCTGGGACTCACTGACCCGAATGTGGTCAGTTGGGGGCAGATCATCGGCTCGAATCGACAGTACATCCTCGACGCCGGCTACACCGTGACCATCCCGGGCGTCGCGATTTTCATCACCGTGCTCGCGATCTCGCTTGTTGGCGACGGGCTCAACGACGCATTGAACCCCAAGCTCATGCAGCGTTGAGCACAGCGCGCTCGATGCCAGCCCACGCACGCCGAGAGCGTGCTGCAACAGCGGCGCGACGCAAATAAGTGCCGCTTCACCGTTGCGCAAAGCGCGCGACACGCACTATATTGCGAATAAGACTCGTTCCCATCTGCGCTGCAGCGCGCTGCGCCCGTCCGGGTCGTCTGGAAATTCGCAATGGACCGTTCCTACCGCACGTGGTTGACCGAACAGCGCGATGCCGCCGAGCACGGCTGGCGGTGCTTGGTGCACGACCGGGGCGGTGACGCGGCGGACATCCGCGCCGAGATTGCCGCCTCCTGGGACCGTAGCCAACGCGCTCACCCGCCCGCGCCGGTGAGCCACGTGCCCGTTGACGATGCCGCCGACGTGCGCGCGTCCTGGCGCGCCTCGCCGCTTTACCGGGCCTACCGGGCGGCCAACGCCGAGCTCGACGAATTGGCGCTGAGCGGCGGCTACGTTGCGGCGCTCGCCGACGCCAGCGGCAAACTGCTCTGGACCCATGCCAGCAATCACATGCTCGACCGCGCCGAATCAGCTCACTTCACCGCGGGCGGACACTGGGGCGAGCTCAGCGCCGGCACCAACGCAGTCGGGCTGGCACTCGCACGGCAGACCTCGGTCACGGTGTTTTCGGCGGAGCACTACCAACCCTGGCTGCACGATTGGGTGTGTTACGCAGCGCCCATCGTCCACCCGGCGACCGGCGAGCTGCACGGCGTGCTCGACCTGTCGACCACCTGGACACGGCACACGCCTATTGGCCAGCACGCGGTCAACGAACTGGCCCGTCGGATCGCCCTCCACCTGCCCGATGCCCACACACCGGTCAGCTTGCAACTCTACGCACTGGGTCGTGCACGTGCGCTGCTGCACGGCAAATGCTTGGCGCTGAGCCCGCGCCAACACGAGATTCTCTGCCTGTTGGCCTTGCACCCCGATGGCCTCGGATTGGAAGCCTTTCACGCCAAACTCTACGGCGACCGGCGGGTCCGCCTCGGCACCTTGAAAGCCGAGCTTTCGCATCTTCGGCGCCTGCTGCGTGGCGGCATCGGGTCCAGACCCTACCGCTTGACGCTGCCTTTCGAAGCCGACTTCATCGAGCTCACACGCCACGTTGCTCGCGGCGACACCAGCGGTGCATTGCAGCTGTACCGCGGCCCCCTGGCACCCGGGTCGGACGCACCCGGTCTGGTGGACATGCGCCACAACCTCGACGTGCAGATGCTCCGTATCCTGCCCGAGCACCACGCCGCGCGCACCTGAGCTGCGCCCGATCGCGATCAACTCACCCAATCGGCCAACGCCGACCGGTAAATCGGGGTGTAATTGTCGAGTGCAGCGTGCAACGCCGATTGCGCGGCAAGCGGCGACAACGCGGCCGCCAACACACGGCAATTCCACCACCCCGTGAGCGCCTGGTTGCCGAAGGCGAAGCGTTCGGCGCGGTCGTCGGGGTGCACCACGGTCGCATCAACCACTCCCTCACCCAGCCGGCCGTGCGCGGCATCCAGCGTGACACCGACAATCGACTGGTTGTCGGTGTTGGGCACACCGTGTACGAAGCGCACGGCCTGCCAGGCCGCGTAGAGTCTCGCGGTGCGCGCGACCACAGCGTCGAAAAACCGCGCGACGGTGTCCGCGTGGCCGGCACACTCGGGGAAGTGACGGGGGATCACATGGTCACACAACCGTTGCAATGCGGCGTGTCGCCCGAGGCGGAAATGCAACTCGAAGCAGCCAAAGCGCACAAAACTCGGTGCGGTCCGGCACAATAACGCGACAGGCTCCAGTCGCCCCCCACGGTGGACCTCGCGCACGCCTGTGACCACCAGAAGGCCGCGGGCGGTTGGCACGCCCAGCCGCTGCAATGCACGGTAGGTGTCAAATTCGGCGACGCATTCGCGGGTGCCCGCCCACCCGTCGCCCCGGCTCGCAAGGGCGGTGCGACCCACGCCTTTAAGACCGATTTCAACCAGCCCGTCCGGCCCTGCACATTCACCGAGCTGCACCACGCGGCCGTCGCCAAGCGCCGCGTTGAACCGGCCAAACTGGTGCCCGGCGTAGTCGAGTGCGACGGGCCAGCTGCCGCCGGGCCAGGTGCCCTCGACCAGTTGAGCGGCCAAGGCGCGGGCCGACGCCGCGGTGTCTGAGGCGCGCATCGTACCCAACTCCGCACGCACCACCTCGATCGACGCAAAGGCATCCGACAGTGCCGTCGACGCCTGCCACGGCACCACGAGGGGCTCGCCCAACTCGGCGAGCCCCGGAGAGAGGCGCGGTAGCGGTGTGTCTGACATCGATCCGCGGCCGCGCCTTGTGTCTCGCTCAGAAGAACCCGAGCGGACTGGTGCTGTAGCTGACCAGCAGGTTCTTGGTTTGCTGGTAGTGCTCGAGCGCCACCTTGTGCGTCTCGCGGCCGATGCCGGACTTCTTGTAGCCACCGAAGGTCGCGTGCGCCGGGTAGAGGTGATAACAGTTGGTCCACACGCGACCGGCCTGGATACCCCTGCCCACACGGTAGGCCCGGTTGACATCACGCGTCCAGACGCCCGCGCCGAGTCCGTACTCGACGTCGTTTGCGATTTGAATGGCCTCGGCCTCGTCCTTGAACGTGGTCACCGACACCACCGGGCCGAAGATCTCTTCCTGGAAGACCCGCATCTCGTTGCTGCCTTTGAGCAGCGTGGGCTCGACGTAGAAGCCCTGGTCGAAATCGCCACCGACAGCCGCCTTGCCGCCACCGGTGATGACCTGCGCACCCTCGTCACGCGCAATCTGCATGTAGCTCATGATGCGGTCGTATTGCTCCTGTGAGGCCTGGGCGCCGACCATGACCTCGGTGTCGAGCGGATTGCCGCGCTTGATTTGCGCCGAACGCTCAACCACCAGGTCGATGAACCGGTCGTAGATGTCCTCCTGTACCAGCAGCCGCGACGGGCAGGTGCACACCTCGCCCTGGTTGAAGAACGCCAGCACCGTGCCCTCGACGCATTTGCTGAGGTAGTCATCCTCGAAATCGACAACGTCGGAAAAGTACACGTTGGGCGACTTGCCGCCGAGCTCGACGGTCGAGGGAATCAGGTTCTTCGCTGCAGATTCGAGGATGATCTGACCCACCGGCGTCGACCCGGTGAATGCGATCTTGGCGATCCGCGAACTGGTGGCGAGCGCCGCACCGGCTTCCTCGCCGTACCCGTTGACCACGTTGACGACACCGTCGGGCACGATGTCGGCAATCAGCTCCATGACCAGCAAGATGGTCGCCGGCGTCTGTTCTGCCGGTTTGAGCACGACGCAGTTTCCAGCCGCCAGTGCCGGTGCGAGTTTCCAGGCCGCCATCAGGATCGGGAAGTTCCAGGGGATGATCTGGCCGACCACGCCAAGCGGCTCGTGGATGTGGTACGCCATGGTGTTCGCGTCGATCTCGCCGAGCGAGCCCTCCTGCGCACGCACGCAGCCGGCGAAGTAGCGAAAGTGATCCACCGCGAGCGGGATATCGGCGGCGAGGGTTTCACGCACGGCCTTGCCGTTGTCCCAGGTTTCGGCAACGGCCAGCATTTCGAGGTTCGACTCGATGCGGTCGGCGATCTTGAGCAACATGTTCGACCGTTCGGTGACCGAGGTCGCGCCCCAGGCGTCGCGGGCCTTGTGCGCTGCGTCCAGCGCCAGCTCGATGTCGGCACCCTTCGAACGCGGTATCTGACAGAACGGCTTGCCGGTCACAGGCGAGACGTTGTCGAAGTACTCACCGTCGACCGGCGCGACCCACTGGCCGCCAATGAAATTCTCGTAGCGGTCCTTGAAATGGACCACGGCATCGGGTGAGTTGGGGTTTCGGTATTGCATCAGCGCCTCCGCATCTTGGCTGGTGAAAATGGGCACGACTCACGGCCACACGGCACCCTAGCGCTGCGAAGGTTGGAATAAGGTAGGTGGCGGTCAGTCAGGCACGTGCACAGCGCCTGGACACAACGCCCAAAGGCACGACAGCGGCGCGCGCGCCGCTGTCCACGCCCGTGGAAACAGCAACCGAGAACCCGTCAGTCGGCGGCTGCACCCCGACCGGCACGACGGCCGAACACGGCACCGGACGTCAGGCCCGACCCACCGGGATACCCACCGAAAAACACGCCACCGACCATCTCGCCGCAGGCATGCAGCCCGGCTATGGCGGAGCCGTCCTCACGCAACACGGCGCCGTCGTCGTCGATCTTGAGTCCGCCGTAGGTGAACGTGATACCGCCGGTGACGGGGTAGGCACGAAAGGGGGGCGTGTCGAGTTTTTGCGCCCAATTGGACTTCGCCAGCGGCAGCCGTGCGGCCTTGCCGTCGAGCACGGACGGCTCGAAGGGCACGGTGTCGTCGACCGCCGCGTTGTAGGCGTCGAGCGTGGCTTGCGCGGCGCGGGCATCGACGCCCTCGAGTTGTTGCACGAGCGCCTCGAGCGACTGCGCCTCGACGTAGCTTGCATCGTGGAAGTGGTACTCGCCGTAGAGCAGGTCGAGCACCTTGGCGTCGAAGATCTGCCAGGCAAAGTGGCCAGGCTGCTCGAGCACGGCGCGACCGAACTGGGCATAGGTGTAATTTCGGAAATTGATGCCCTCGTCAACGAACCGCTGTCCCTCCGCGTTCAGCATCACCCCGAGGAAGTAACAGATCTTGCGGTAGTTCTTGCGCTCCTTGGGCGGCAGGTCGAGGTTGCCGTTCGGCTTCATGTGCAGGTCCATCGGCGTCGCGTGGCAGCCGTCGAAGCGACCGTGACGCACGGCGCCGAGCGCCAGCGCCATGCGCAAGCCGTCCCCCGTGTTGTGCGGTGTACCCCGCACCTGCGCGGCCTGCCAATCGTCGCCGATGTAATCGGCCCGCAGTTGTGGGTCGGATTCGAAGCCCCCACATGCGAGCACCACGGCGTCTGCCAAGAGCACCTCTTCGCCAACCTTGACCCCTACAACGCGATCGGATTCCACCACGAGATCGGTCACCGGGGCGTCGTAGCGAATTTCACCGCCGAGGCGCAGGTAGGCTGCACGTTCGAGCTCGAAAAGCCCGACCCCTTCGTTGCGGGCTGCGAGGGTCAGGCCACCCCAGAACACGTGCCGACCGTCCTTCTCGAAACTCTGACGCGCGTAGATCGGCTCAAACTTGACGTCGTGTCCGGCCAGCCAGCGCATGGCATCGATCGATTCACCGACAAGAATCTCCTGCTCTGGCGACAGCGGCTGGCCCTCGTTGAACCCCAGCAGGTCGTTGCCGAATTGCGTCGCCGTGTAGGCACCGAAGTCGGTCCTTTCGAGCTTGGGATCGTCTGGGTCGTGCAGCAGCGGCAGCAGATCCTCCGCGCCTTCGTAGGCGAAGCGCATGGCGCCAGCGGTGTACTGGGTGTTGCCACCGGCAAGTTCGACCGGCGCCTTTTCCAGCATCAGCACCGCGGCCCCCCTTTCAAGCGCGGCGATCCCCGCACACAGGGCGGCGTTTCCGGAACCAACGATGATGACGCGACGGGATGGCATGAGCGGTGTCCTGGCGATGGGGTTGGCGATTCACGTGGTCAACGCGAGTGACGTAAAACGCCAAGTTTACCATTCCAGCCTGACACAGAGCTTGCACAGCAGCCGATCGCACCGCGGTCCGACTCTGCTCCCGTGCGCTCGGCCCACCCGGAACGCCGTCGCCCCGAAGGTTGTGCGCCAGCTGCTACTGCAGCGTCACCCCGTAGACCTCCGCGATGCTCTGCAACATGAGCTCGGCAGCCAACATCCCGCCGGCGGTGTTCCAGATGGTGTCTTCCACCGCGTGCACGCGGCCCGCTTGCACGGCAGTCAACGACTGCCAAAGCGGGTCTTCCAGAACGCGGTTCGCATTCTTGAGGCCCTTGCCGTCACCCGAGTCCCAGGTGAAGTGAAAGATACGATCGCCGTCCATATCGGGAATACTTTCTCGTCCGACGCGCAAGGCAAACTCGTCCACATCCTGGTTGGCCGGCCGGGCAAATCCGACCTGGTTGAGCATCCAGCCAGAGAAACTGTCTCTCTGGTAGATGCGCAAGTGACCGGGTAGAAACCGCACTACGGACACTTTCTCGTTCAATGCATCACCGAGCGCGTCGGCCAGACCTTGGGTCCGTTGCACAAACGCATCGAGCGCTTCCTGCCCGACTTGCTCCCGATTCACGGCCTTGGCGTACAGCTTGAAGTTGTGCGTCCAGTCGCCCCGCAACCGGGCACTGAGGACAGTCGGTGCGATCGACGACAGTTGTTCGTAGATTTTCTCCTGACGCTGCTTGTTGCCGATGATGAGATCGGGCTCGAGGGCCGCGAGCAATTCGAGGTTGATCGCACTCTCTTTGCCGACAGCCTCTACCCCTTGCATACGCTCGGCGATGTGCGCATACCACGGGTCGCCCTGCCAGGAGTTCGCGGCGGCCACCGGCGTGACACCGAGTGCGAGCAAAGCCTCTGTGCCCTCGTTCGTCAGAATGGCAACCCGCTGGGGGTTTTCCGGCACGGTGGTGACACCCATGCTGTGCTCGATATCCCGCGCGACCGCGCCATGAACAACCAGGCACAGCGACAAACAGATACCCGCAGCTAACCTACGCAGGGACATGATGGCTACCTATGAATGAGAATCATTCTCAATTATAATCGCCGCTCCCATCATTGTCACGGCCCCAACGGCGCGCGCTTGCGAACGGAGTTCGACCCGATTGCGCGCTTGGTCAGGGCCCCGCCATGAGCCGAACCGACACGCGCCGACGGCTGATTCTGTCGCTCTGCATCCTGACTGTGGCGTGGGTATCGCTGCACGTCGGCATTCGCTTCTACCCGCCCGGCACTGTGTGGCAGGCGCTCGTCGGTGATGCATCGAGCACCGCTGGCATCATCGTCGCCACGGTGCGCGTCCCGAGCAGCCTGCTCGCCATTGTCGTCGGTGCTGCACTCGGCATATCGGGGCTTGTCTTACAGTCGGTTGTGCGCAACCCGGTCGCCGAACCCGGCCTGATCGGCGTCAACGCAGGCGCTGCGTTGTTCGTGGTGTGTGCAGTGGCGCTGTTCGGCGTTGGCGATCTCACGCAGTTGGCGGCCATCGCATCGCTGGGCGCCTTCGTCGCCGTGTCTGCCGTGTTCCTGCTGGTGTTGTCCATCGGGCCGAACGCCTCCACAACCACAACGCTGCTCGCCGGTGTCACCGTCTCCGCACTGCTCGCGGCTGGCACGCAGACTGTCATCATCCTGAACGAAGCGTCGCTGGAGGAACTCATGTTCTGGCTCGCCGGCAGCTTTGCCACGCGCTCTGTCGAGGAGGCAATGCTGCTGCTTGTGGTGGTGGCACCCGTGACGTTGCTGCTGTTTCTGTGGGCACCGGTGCTGGACGTACTCACGACAGACGCCGACACCGCGACGGCGTTGGGTGTGCGGGTGCACCGAGCGCGACTCGGCTTCATTGCCTTGGTTGCGGTCCTCGCGGGTGCGAGTGTCGCGCTGTGCGGTCCCATCGCGTTCGTCGGACTGGTGGCCCCGCACCTCGCGCGCATGCTGGGCGAGAGGGCGCACCGCGGCCTGATCATTGACACGGCCTTGATTGGGGCCTTGTTGGCCTTGGTTTCCGACGTCCTGTCCCGATTCGTGATTTTCCCCACCCCCGCGCCCGTCGGGACCGTCATGGCGGTCATCGGCGTGCCCTTTCTCGTCTACCTGCTGCGCAAATGAGAGGCGTCTGCGCGGTGACATGAGTTCTCGAAACCAGACAATCCTGTTGGCACTGACGCTGTCATTGGTGTGCCTCGCGATCGCGGGACTCGCACTCGGCAGCTCGTTCATGCCGTTGGACCGCGTTGTCTCTGCGGTGGTCGGGGCCGG
The DNA here is from genome assembly GCA_039196715.1 of Pseudomonadota bacterium. NCBI lineage: Bacteria > Pseudomonadati > Pseudomonadota > Pseudomonadota bacterium. The sequence continues at coordinate 8,389 of JBCCUP010000068.1, read as the reverse complement.
ACGTCGCGCTGACAGTATCATCGTCTGGAACATCCGCATGCCACGGTTGTTGCTTGCGCTGCTCGCAGGTGCGTGCCTCGGCTTGGCCGGTGCATGCTTGCAGTTCGCTGTACGCAATGCTTTGGCGTCACCCTCCATCCTCGGTGTGACCGACGGTGCAGCGGTCGGCGTGCTGGTGTTCTTCCTGGTGTTTTCGGACGAGGCAAACGCATTGACCGTCTCCATACGTTGGCAGCCGGTCTTCGCCATCCTCGGCGCGGGCCTGGCTGCAGCGCTGGTGGCTGCTCTGGTTGCAACGGGACGTCGGCACCGGAATGACGTCGTGCTGTACGGCATTGCGGTCGGTGCACTGGCCAGTGCCGTGTCGGTTACCTTGATCATCAAGGGCCCCATCTACCAGGCCAGTCAGGCACTCATCTGGATGGCGGGTTCGGTACACGAGGCAAGCTGGCGGGACGTCACGGTGCTGGCGGCGTTTGCCACACTGACGATTCCGATGACCTTGCTGCTCAGCCGACCGGTCGGGCAGTTGTCCCTCGACGATGCGTCCGCGGCGAGCACGGGCGTACCGGTGGCGTTGGTCCGCTTTGGCTTGGCCGCAGCCGCCGTGTTGCTGACCGCTGTTGCCGTGAGCTTTGCCGGGGCGATCGGCTTTGTCGGGCTCATCGCGCCGCACATGGCACGGCTGCTGACACGGGCTCAACCACTGGCCATGCTAACGGGCAGCGTGCTGTTGGGCAGTGCCATCGTGCTCGCCGCAGACCTGATCGCACGCCTCACGTTCCAGCCGTTGGAGATTCCCGTGGGCGCGATGACCGCGGGCATCGGTGCACCGTACTTTTTGTGGTTGCTGTACAGGAGTGGAAAACCCCGTGCCTAGCCAAGCGAACGAAAGCATCATGCGGTTGAATGTGGAGCGCGCCGGCTACGGCGGTTTGCCGGTGTTGCGCAACCTGCTGCTCAGTCTGACCGCGGGCGAGATCACCGCATTTTGCGGCCCCAACGGTTCAGGCAAGTCCACCGCGTTGAAATTGATGCGCGGTTTGCTCTCGGCAGACGCCGGGGGGTGCGAGCTGCACGGCAAACCCATCGAAGACTACAGCGCCAAGTCACTGGCACGCGAACTGGCCATGTTGAGTCAGTCCCCGTCAGCGCCGGAAGACATGAGCGTGTCGGATCTCGTGATGCTGGGACGCTACGCGCACCGCGGCCTGCTCGGATCGGCCACCCGTGAAGACAGGGACGCAGCCGACGCCGCGTTGCACTCGGTCGACATGCACGCTCACCGCGAGCGCAGTCTCTCAACCCTGTCAGGCGGCCAACAACAGCGCGTCTGGTTGGCAATGGTATTGGCCCAGGCCTCGCCCGTGATCTTGCTGGACGAACCGACCAATCACCTCGATATTCAACACGCGTTGCAGCTGCTTCAGTTGCTCAGGGACCTGTGCAACTCCCGACACAAAACCATCGTGGTTGTGTTGCACGACCTGAACCTCGCTGCGGGCCACGCCGACCGTCTGGTACTGTTCCAGGACGGACGCATCGCCGCCGACGGTCCCGTGGCGGACGTGCTGAGCGAGTCGACGGTTGAGCGGGTGTTCCAGGTACACTGTCAAATCGTGCGCAACCCGAATGAGCCTCCACGGTTCATCCCCATCCGCGCGCTGTAGAGCCCACTGTGCGTTTGCCAGCACCGCTGCCGCCGTCGGTGGGGGTCGCACGTGTGTCGGCTGAGCCCGAGCGCGACGATCGCAGTGCGCGCCCGGGAAAGGCCAGCGCACTGCCAGGCCGGCACATACTGAAATCCGGTGTGGATCGGCGCTGACGAGAGGGTCACACTTGCAGCGTACGTGGCGTGCAGGCCCCGGGCAATGCGCTCCGGGGCCGCACAACCCATCACCGCCTCAGAAGCGCTTTGCCAACCGCACGGACAGGGTACGGCCACGCCCTGCAAAGTACGAGTCTGCCCGTTGGGTTGCCTGCGCCTGTGAGAAGTAGGTGATGTACTGCTTGTCGAACAGGTTGTCGACTCCCAGGCTCAGGTCGCCGTAGCGGGTGTTCATCGCATACGACACGTCGGCGGTCGTGAATCCCTCGAACGAGAAGCCTGTGCCGCCCAACACCTCGAAGTCCCGGTCTTCGAGGTGCGACACCTGCACGCGCAGCCGCGCGTTGTTGCGGAACTCGAACAATCCGAAGACGTTCAGGCGGTCCGGGGCGATGTTCAGTCCGTCGAGGTCGGTGTCGAGCGAGCCGTCGTTGTCGGTATCAACCCGACCATCAGACTTGTAGTAATTGAATCCGATCGACGAGTTGTCGGAGACGAAGTACTCACCGCTCAACTGGATGCCGTCAATGCGGGTTTTCTCGCGGACAACGTCGAAGATGTTGTTGGCATTGAGGTTCAGGCGCGAACCGAAATCACTGTCGGACTGGAACCAGGTCAGCGAGACAACGCCGTTGGCGGGTCTGTATTCAACACCCACCTCCACGTTTTCAGCGATCACGGGCTCGAGGTTGATCAGCGTGTCCACGTCCTGGCCCGGCACGTTGACCGCGCGCAGCACGCGTCCCACATCGGGCATGGTGAAACCTTCGGAAAACGCGGCAAAGGCGCCGAACGTCGGCGTCAGGTCGTAGAGCACACCGGCATTGACCAACGTCTCGCTGTAGTCGGGGCTACCTCCGCTGACGGGGGTGCTGTTGGCGGCCGCAATGGTGACAAAATCATCGACTTTCAGGCTTGCATTTTCAGCCCGTACACCCCCGGTTAGCTGAAGTCTGTCATTGGGCGTGTAATCTGCCTGAGCGAACACGGAGACGCCTTCGAGCACCGTCTCCGGCACCCACTCGCGGTCGCTTCTCGCGAGCACCTGGGCGCTGGCATCGCGCTGGTAGTCGGCACCGATGGACGGAGACAGACCCGCGACGCCACCCGCGTTGTCCCACGTTTGGGCGATCTTCAACCCGAACTTCTCGGATTGCACTTCGGATTGATCGAGGAACGGGTCGCCGGCGGGTGTCAATCGGAAGAAACCGCCGAATTCACCGCCTTCGAACAGCGCTGAGAAATCCTGGTAGTAGGCCTGCGTGAACAGCTTGCCGCCAGCAAAATCCGTGTTGTCGTAGTTGAGCGTCAGCGTGGTTACATCGTTCTTGGCCGGGTCACCTACATCGACAGGAGCACCCGCTTCCGAGGTGGTTGGCACCCCGTTGGTCGGGTCACCGTCGACGCTGCGGAATTCGTGCTTGCGCTCCAGATCGAAGCGGTTGAGCATCACCTGATACCGCTGGGTGTCTGACGGCTCGTGCCCGAGTTTGAGGTAGATGTCGTACTGCTCGGAATCCATGATGTCGCCCTGGGTCGGGTACAGGCCGACAAAGTTGTCGTCTCCATCGTAAAACATGCCCCGGTCGTGGAACGACAAGCCGCCGGTGAAATCCCAGGGGCCGGACTCGATACCACTGAGGAACGTGATCTTGGATGACAGGCCATCGCCGGAGAAGCCATCGTCCGTCGTGAGTTTCAGCGCCGCTTCGCTCTCCCACTCGCCCTCTTTCCCGATGCTCTTGGTGACCAGATTCACGATACCGCCCGTCGCGCCGATCCCCTGGATCGCGTTCGAGCCGTGAATCACCTCGACACGTTCGATGAATTCCGGGTCGATGGTGTGGCCATCGCGCGACCCGTCGCGCAAGGGGTTGTGCTGCGGCACGCCGTCGATCAGATACAACGGGTTGCGACCGCGCAGGGTTTCAGCCCGCCCTGTGAGTTTCTGTAGATCCGGGCCGAACCCCGGCACGGTGTGCTCCAACACACCCGGCACACTCTCGGCGTTCAGGCGCTGATCGGCGAGTTCTTCCTCTTCGATGATGGTGACCGTGCCGGGAATGGCGCTCACCGGTTTTTTGGTGCGCGTGGCCGTCACGACGAGGTCGTCCAGATCGACCGCCTCGTCGTTGGCCAGTGACCGTGGCGCGTGCACCGTGAGCCCGGTGGCCGCGACGACCGCCCCCAGGGTGACACTGCCCATCACGCGGAACTTCATGTACATCACACGACTCTCCTGTGTTCGCTGTGGATCTGCCCAGTTATGCGAATGGTAATCTAAATGATAATGATTATCATTAAAATTAGACGATTGTGATTCACAAACGCGGAGACGCCCGCTTGTCGATGAACGACTGGGCGGATTACGTGGGATTCGCTGTCATGTGACCGGCAGCCCCTAAGGACGCCGACGCAGTGTGCCGTCGGCCGTGCGCTGTCGACGGTTTCGGCTTGCGCGTTCGAGCTGAGCCTCGACACCAACGGATGGCGAGGCGACGCCTGCTGTCAGACCGAGCGGGTTGGCGTCACTGCGTCGTGCCGGGTGCCGGTGCCTCGGCGCCCTGCCCGATCGCGGTCACGGTTAGCCGAGCACGTTCCCGTTGCAGGGCACCCGTCCGGTTGCGCACTGGCGTTTCACCGGGTGATGTGGCCGCTCCAGTACTGTTCGGCCAGTGCGTACGCCTGCTTTCCGACGGATTCGCCGATCGCACGACCGCGCAGATCACCGTCCTGGATGTGGATTCCACCGTAGAGCCGCGAGAGGCCGGCCTCATCTGCAGCGTCGTAGAACGTGTTCCACCGCAGCGTGACGGTGGTCGCGGGCGAAGACTCGAACAGGTTGGTGTTCGGGTGCTGGATGTGTTCGCCGAGCAGGTCCTCGAGTCCGTCACCGTTGGTGTCTTGCAGCGTGGTTGTGGTGCCGTCGTAGAACTGCGCCGTCCCGGTGAAGGCCGTCAGGACCTCGGCTGCTGCGCGGCTGAAACCGCTGTGGCCCGAGGTGTATTCGGCAAACGGGGGGGTCACGAACGTGACGTCCTGGTACGGACGCCAGTCGGCCCCGTCGATCGCGATCACGCCGAGGTCCGGGCCACCCCAGGCCGCCACCGTGGTGCCGGTGTACTTGTGCTTGATGCCGCTCACCGGGCGTATGTAGTCGTACGCGCGCTTCGCCTCCCAGGTGGCGATCCCCGCATCGAGCAACGCGGCGTTCAGCGCAAAGTACAACCGCACCTCCTCGCCGATGTCGTGGTAGTCGCGAATACACACGCCGTGTGCGAGTTGATTCCAGTGTCCCGGTGGCGACTCCGATCGCGGCCCGTCAGCCCAGAACTCAGCGATCACCTTGTGTTCGTCGTTGAGGTTTGCGCTGTACGCCAGGACTTCATCCACCTGCTGGTGCCAGGCTTGATCGTTTGTCATGGTGTTGCCGAGCCCGTCCGTGTAGGGCGCGCTCGACCCGTATTGCGGCGGTGGGTCGGGCCGAAACTGGTCCCCACTGCTCAACGCAAAGGGACGCACCGCGCCCCAGTGGGGGGTGAGAAAGGTCTGGTCGTCGTAGGTGGTCGGATCGAGATCATCGACTTCCGGAAAGCCGTTCACGTCGAGGCGCGTGCCATTAGGCACCCGAATCGGGGTCCAGCGATTCGGGTCAAAACCGGGCTGCCCGATGGCCGTGGCGGCAGTCGGGTCGGCGCTGTTGGATGGCGTGTACAACGCGGGATACTGCGTTGACACCACGTCGACGTAGTTGTTTTCGGCGTTCGAAAGATCGTTGTCACGGTTTGCCAACGCCGCCATCGCCGCGAGGTAGCCGACACTGGCCGGGGAATCACCCGCGGTGTCGGTGACTGCGGTGAGCGCGTATGACGCCAGCACCGCGTCGAATCGGCCGGTGTTGGTGTGGTGATCCGGGTACAACCGGGTCAGCGCGTGGAAGGCAGCGTGGCTGACCGCGGCCTGCTGGTTGGCCACGGTGTGCTCCTCGGCAGGGCGCCGGTAGCTCGGCAGCAAGGCGTAGGGTGTTGCCGTTGCATCGTAAGCCGTCCACGCGTCGTACATGGCGACCGACGCGATGAACATCTCGCGCGTGATCACGGTCGGACGCACCGTGCCGCTGCGAATGGCGACCAGCATCTCCTCGTTCCACTGCGTGGCGACGCCCATCGTGCGTTTCGCCAAGCGCACTTCACTGACGGTGTCCACGCAGGACAGCAGCAGCACCGCTGCAAGCGACGTCAGGCACAGCCTGGCAAGCGTCTGAAGGGACTGGGCGCGTACGTGTTGTCTGTTCATGGTCTTCGTCTCGGTGAGCTGCCAACAACCCGCGACGAACAACACAACACCGCCGCTACACCACGTCAAAGCAACCAAAGCGCCGATTGCAGCCCCCTCCACGACGGCAAACCAAAAAGACCCGCTTGAGCGACCTGCTTGAACCGCGGCCGACGCACGGCCCGCGGGGCGACTGGTGCCTGCGGGCACCGCAGTCCACAACATCAGGACAGCGTTTTATCTCTGTCTTTCAGTTATTTAAGAGGATTCTTGAGGTGGCACATCGGCCGCCAACACAACACGCCGGCGGGCCACTCGCTGCACGCAACGGCAACGTCACCTGGCCTGCCAACGACATCCGTGGTTTCCTGTACGTAACCCTCACGGCAAGCACGGCACGGCCGGTGTGGGCAAAGCCTCGCAGGGCAACGGCAAGTTTTCGTCCCGTGCACTGGACCACCTGAGCCACGTGGCTGCCCGGAGCAGAGTTGGACATCGAGCTCCTTGGGGTCGCTTCGGTCCCTGCCTGAGTCTGGTGTCCGCGCCAACCAGGACGATGTAGCTGCACCAGCCATTCGCCGCTGCTTGGATCGTTACCCGACACGCGGTGTGGCTCGCGCGCCAATGAATCCGCCATCACTGACCGTGTGCGCCGAGCCCGGCTCGGCGCTCGACGTCGCCGTGCAGGTGTAGATCCTCAACCTAATGCGAAAGCGCATGGACGATTAGCCCTGACCTGCCGCTTCCATGAGCCACGACCTCGGCGTCGACCAGCGCATGTCGGACAGCATCGCCGTGATGTGCATGCGCAATGTGGTTGAACACACGGACAGGCAGAGCCTCGTCGGCAACCCACTGCACCCCTGCGTCCGCTGTGCAGCGCATTGACAGACACCGCCGTACCCGGCAAAGGCGCATCCTGACCCCAATTGCGCCGCCCGGCCCGGTGAACCCGTCGCCCGGCTGCTGCTGTACGATCCGGTATCCAACCACAGAGACGCGTTGAACACCCGCCGAACCGGCGTTGACCAACGCAGAGCCGTCGTGCCCGACAGCGTGCCATTCGGTGGGTACGTTTTCTGAGCCACTGCGCACCGCACAAGCCACCTACCATGGGTGTCCACGCGGCAACGCCCCGCTCGGCCTGCGCGCTGCTGCTAATCTTGGCACTCGACGTGCGACACGGCCCTCACCGGGTTGAACATCAGGGCCGCGTGCGCCTCTGATGCTGTATCGACCCGCTTGCCCAACGCCGAGCCACACCATGGTCCACCGCAACCGCACCGCCTTGCGCCGCAGTCTCGCACTGCTGTTGGCGCTGTGTGTCGCGCTGTATCAGACGGCCATCAGCGCGCACGACCTGTTGCACTGGCACGCGCACTCGCACACGCTCCACGAGGCGTACCCGACGTTTGCCGAACACCTGGTGCCACGTGCCGAGGACGACCACGACGACGCCTGGTTCGAGCAGCTGCTGTGCACGCTGACCGCCAACGGGGCGGTGGCAAAGGCCTGCGTGCCGTTTGCCGACGCCACGTGGCCTCCGCAGCTGGCCGGGCTGCAGGCGCTCGTGCTCGCGCCGCGGCTGGCGACGCGAACGGCGTGGCGCGCGTTGCCCCCCTCCCGCGGCCCCCCGGGTCTCCAGTAGGACCTGTGCTGCGTCGGCCACCCGCCGGGGGGCGACGCGAGATCACTTTCTTTCACTGGATACGGAACATGAAAACCAAACTGACCTGTGCGCTGGCAGCGGCGCTCGGCACCTCGCCCGTGTGGGCCGAAACCAAGGCCCTGGACCCGCACGTCCACGGCATCGCCACGTTGCAGCTGGTGCAGGAGGGCAGTGAACTCGCGATCACGCTCGACAGCCCAGCGGCTTCATTGATCGGATTCGAACACGCTCCGGAAACCGACGCGCAGATGGCTGCCGTCGAGCAGCTTCGGGAGAAACTCGAATCCTTCTCCGGCGCGTTTTTGATCAACGCTGCGGCGGGCTGCGCCGTGACCGAGTCGGACGTCGCGATGCTCGCCCAAATGGACCACGACGACCACCATGATGACAAGCACGGTGACGAGCATCACGAGGACGAACACCACGACGAGCACAAGCACGGCGAGGAGCACCACGAGGACGAACACCACGACGAGCACAAGCACGGCGACGAGCATCACGAAGACGAACACCACGACGAGCACAAGCACGGCGAGGAGACCCACGAGGACGAACACCACGACGAGCACAAGCACGACGAGGAGCACCACGAGGACGAACACCACGACGAGCACAAG